>JBPCRW010000091.1:0-10874 GCA_050996405.1 Pyrinomonadaceae bacterium
GTCAAATGCTCCGGCGGCCGCCAAACTTTCCAGACCTCGACGATTGACCGCTCCCTGCTCAATGCTCGAAGTAAAATGCGAGAGTGAAACAAATTTACCGGATTTACGCGCCTCTATTATCGCCTGAATGCTGTTTGCTCCGATTCCTTTGATCGCGCTCAAACCAAAACGCACCGCATTGCTTAAAGGAGTAAAATCGGCGTCGCTTTCGTTGACGTCCGGCGGAAGCAGTTTCAAACCGGCTGACTTTAATTCGGTCGTGTATTTATATATTTTCGTCGAGTCGTCGGCTTCGTTGGATAAAACAGATGCATAAAAATATGAAGGGTAATGCGCTTTAAGATAAGCAGTCTGGAAAGCTAAATAAGCATACGCTACGCTATGGCTACGGTTAAACCCGTAGTCTGCAAACTGCGCCATCAATTTAAAAATTTCTTCCGCTTTTTCACGCTTGATATTCCTTAGAACCGCGCCTTCGACAAATTTTTCCTGGTGTGCAGCCATTTCTTCACGCTTCTTTTTACCCATCGCTCGGCGCATCATGTCCGCCTCGCCGAGCGTGTATCCGGCAAGCTGCTGGGCAAGCTGCATAATCTGCTCCTGATACACCAGAATACCGTAGGTATTGCTCAAAATCTCTTTCATCTGCGGCACGATATAGCTGACGCGCCTTTCGCCGCGATGACGCAGAATAAAGTCGTCAACCATTCCGCCGTCGAGCGGTCCGGGGCGATAGAGCGCGTTTAACGCCGCCAAATCTTCCAACTCCTTTGGTTTTAAGCGGCGGCAAATCTCCCGCATGCCCGGAGATTCAAACTGAAAAATCGCTTCCGTTCTGCCGTCCGCGAAAAGCTGCATCGTCTTATCGTCGTCCAGCGAAACCAAGCTCCAGTCTATTTCGACGTTCGCCTTTTGCTTAAGATTTAATAAACAGTCGCTTATGATAGTTAAGGTGGTTAAAGCAAGAAAATCCATCTTAAGCATTCCGACCTTTTCCAGGTCGTTCATCGTGTATTGGCTGGTCAATTCGCTTTTCGCGGAGATGGTAATCGGAACAAGTTCATGCAGAGGCTTCGGCGAGATGACGACTCCGGCGGCATGAATCGAAGTATGTCTTGCACACCCCTCCAAGCGTCGCGCCAAATCGACCAGTTCACGAACTTTCGCGTCCGTTTCGACCGCTTTCCTCAGGTCTGCAACCTGTTCCAGTGCCTGACTGATACCGATGTTGCGCCCGCGCACCGGCGGCGGAATCAATTTAGCAATTTTTTCGACCTCTCCCAGAGGCATATCCAGCGCGCGCCCGACATCTTTAATCGCAGCCTTTGATGCCATCGTTCCAAAAGTAATAATCTGGCAGAACGAATCGCGTCCATAAACTTCCGTCACGTGGTTAATCACGTCGCCGCGTCCGCGAACGCAGAAATCAATGTCAATATCCGGCATCGAAATTCTTTCGGGGTTTAAAAATCGTTCAAAAAGCAAATCGTATTGCAGCGGGTCAACGTCCGTGATTTCCAGGCAATAGGCGACCAGAGACCCTGCCGCCGAGCCGCGACCGGGACCGACCGGAATGCCTTTTTGTTTGGCATATCGTATAAATTCCCAGACGATTAAAAAGTAGCCGGGGAAACCCATTTTTTTAATCGTCGCAATCTCTTTTTTAATCCGCGAATCATAATCCGCCAGCGTGTATTTCAATTTATCGTTCGCCAGCAAAACGCTCCACACCTTTTCTTTTCTGGTTTGAAAACCGTCCGTCACGACTTTTTCAAAATATTCGTCCGCGGTGCGGCAATCAGCATCTGCCGGAATCGGGAACTGCGGAAGCGTCAGGTTGTCGCCGCCCGGCAATTTCATCTGGCACATCTCTGCGATTTCGACCGTCTTCAATAACGACCCTGCGAGTTCCGACCCGAAAATCCGCCACATTTCCTCCGCCGGACGCAGATAATAATTCGTGCTGCCGAGAGTCGTCCGAGACCCGTCATTGACGGTTTTCCCTTCGCCGATGCAGTATAAAAGCTCGTGCGCTCTGGCATCTTCAATTGTCAGATAATGCGAGTCGTTCGTGGCGACCAGCGGAATTTCCGTCCTTTTGGAAAATTCGACCAGAGTTTTTCTGATGCGCCGCTCGTCTTCCAAATCGTGGTCTTGAATTTCAATGTAAAAATTTTCTTTGCCGAAAATCTCTGTCAAAAGCCGCGCCTTTGCCAGTGCCGCCGCTTCGTTTTTATGATGCAGGTAATGCCAGATCGCGCCTTTGAATCCGGCGGACAAGGCGACTAAACCTCTGGAGTGAGACGATAATAAATCTAAATCTATGCGGGGTTTATAATGAAAACCTTCGGTGAATGCTTTCGAGGCGAGATGCGCCAGATTGTAATATCCT
This sequence comes from Pyrinomonadaceae bacterium, assembly GCA_050996405.1. Taxonomy (GTDB): domain Bacteria; phylum Acidobacteriota; class Blastocatellia; order Pyrinomonadales; family Pyrinomonadaceae; genus JBPCRW01. The sequence goes on from JBPCRW010000091.1 coordinate 2,393, forward strand.
TCCAAATCCTTGGCGAGCAAAATCAGATGATAATACGGGCGCTCGCCGCTCTCAAGCGGCGCGCCTCTCTCAAAACGGCTGCCAAAAGTCAGATACGCTTCGTAGCCGATAATCGGATGAATTCCGGCGGCTTTCATCGTGTTATAAAAAGAAATCGCGCCATACATATTTCCGTAATCGGTAATCGCGCAGGCTTTCATCTCTAATTCGGTTAAACGTTTTGCCAGCGGTTTAAGTTGGATTGCGCTCTCCAACAGGCTATAATCGGAGTGCATTCGCAAATGCACGAAATCTTTCGCTTTGCGGCTTTGTGTCGGTTCGTGTTCCATCTATGAAAAAGGTTTACCTAGAAACTTTCGGCTGTCAAATGAACGTCTCGGATTCCGAGCGCGCGGCGACAATTCTCGAATCGAAGGGTTTTGAAATTACGCCGCATGAAAACGCGGCGGATGTCGTTTTATTCAATACCTGCTCGGTGCGCGAGAAAGCCGAACATAAACTTTATACACGCGTCGGGCAGATTCGCAAAGCCGCGGGACCGAAACCGCTGGTCGGAATTTTAGGCTGCGTCGCGCAACTCGAAGGCGAGACGCTGTTTGATAAAATCGAGGGTGTTGATTTCGTTCTCGGCACGAAAGCCGTCGGGCGCGTCTCTCAGGCAATCGAAAACGTTTTTGAAACTCGGAAACAGTATTTGGATTTGGGCGAGCGTGAAGCTGATTACGATTGGACGGTCGCGGAAAAATCCAGGCATTCGCCGTATATCGCTTTTGTTCCCATTATCGAAGGCTGCAACAAATTCTGCGCCTATTGTATCGTGCCTTTTTCGCGCGGTCGGGAAAAAAGTTTAATCGCCTCGGAAATCGTCCGGCAGGTTTTGCAGCTTCGTCGGCAAGGTGTCAGGGAAGTCCATCTGATAGGTCAAAACGTCAACAGTTATCGTCCGGCGAATGATTCGGGGTTGGAGAAATTTCACGGCGCGACCGCTTTTTCCAGACTGCTTAGAGCCGTCGCCGCGACCGGCATCGAGCGCGTCAAATTTACGACTTCTTTTCCCAGAGATTTTCACACGGACATCGTCGCCGCAATCGACGAACATGAAAACCTCTGCAACTGGGTGCATCTGCCCGTCCAATCGGGAAGCGATAGAATTTTGAAACTGATGCGCCGAGGGCATACCATCGAAAATTACCGGCGGCGCGTTGATGCAATAAAAAATTCGCCGCGCCGCATTGCTCTGACGACGGACGCGATTATTGGTTTTCCCGGCGAATCGGATGCGGATTTCCGCGCGACCGCCGAACTTTTTGATTATTGTCAATACGACGGAGCGTATATTTTCAAATACTCGCCGCGTCCCGGAACACCCGCCGCCGAAATGCCCGACGACGTTTCCGGCGAGGAGAAGACGCGCCGTTTTCTCGAACTCGAAAAAATTCAAAAGGCAAACCAGATGAAAATCCGCGAGGCTCTCGTCGGACAGACGCTCTCGGTTTTGGCGGAAGCAAAGAGCGCGAAAAATCCGTCGGAATTAACCGGACATTCGACCTGTCACCGGGTTGTCAATTTCGAGGGCGGCGACAATTTACTTGGCAAAGTCTTTAATGTTAGAGTAGAGCAAAACAAGGTCAATTCCTTATACGGAAAAGTTCTGTAAAAAAAGTTTATGTTAGTGGAAGTAAAAGTCGGGGCGTTAATTATGGACCCTAACAGCAATAACCCGATTGTCGTTCTCAAAGGAGTTGACAACGAGGCTGTGCTGCCGATTTGGGTCGGAGCTTACGAGGCGAATGCCATCGCGCTCGAAATTGAAAAAATCGTCCCGCAGCGCCCGATGACGCACGACCTTTTAAGAAATTTTATCGTCGAGACGGGTTATCAGGTTCGGAAAGTTACGGTTAGCGATCTGCTGGAAAACACTTTCTATGCCGTTATTGAATTAGCTGATAAAAACAACCAGACTGTATCGCTCGACGCGCGCCCGTCGGACGCTATCGCGCTTGCCCTTCGCACCGATTGCCCGATATTCGTTGCTCAAAAGGTTTTGGACATATCTAATTCCTCAGCGTCGCAAACGCAGGCAGAAACAGAACTTGAAGAAAATATTAAATCCAATGCGGACGAGTGGCCTGATCTAATTGGCTAGAAAATCAACTTAATTTTTACGAAATGATTATTGCCATTGCTAATCAAAAAGGTGGTGTCGGTAAAACGACAACTGCCATTAATCTAGCCGCTGCCTGCGCTCTGCAAGGCAAAAAAGTTTTGCTAATCGACCTTGACCCGCAGGGAAACAGTTCTTTATCATTTGTGGATTTGGGAATGATTGACGGCAGCGCGTTTGAGCTTTTCACGGAACCGGACGAGGCTTGGGAAAATTTCACGTATTTGACTAACGTCAAAAATCTGGAAATCGTTCCGGCGCGAATTAATCTCGCCAAACTGGAGGCAAAATTGGTCGGTGATTTTGACGCGATATTCAGACTGCGTGACCGAATCGCGCAAATTAGCTCGAACTACGACGTGATTTTTTTCGATACGCCGCCCACTCTCGGTTTGATTACCGTCAACGCTCTGGTCGCCGCCACGCATGTTTTAATTCCGATTCAGTCTTCTTATTTTGCGCTGGAGGGAACTGACGACCTTTTGGAAACAATCGAAAAAGTGCGCTCGCGCCCTAATCCCGATTTGGAGATTCTAGGCGTTTTAGTAACTCTCTTTGATAAACGAACTATTCTGTCCAAAGACGTTGCGGAGCATATTCGCAAAGTGTTTGGAAAAAAGGCTTTTCAGACAATTATCACGCGCAGCGTCCGGCTCGAAGAATCGCCCGCGCACAAGGAAACAATTTTCACTTACGCGCCGCGTTCGAGCGGAGCGAAGGAATACCAGAAATTATCCAGGGAGGTTTTGAAGCGTGTCTAAAAAAGGATTGCCGACTAACATCGGAATGCGGCACGATTCGCATTACGTCGAAGAACTCACGCGCCCAAATCGTTCGGTCGGGCGTATTATTCCAATCCATCAAGTCGCGCCGAATCCCGCACAGCCGCGCCTCGAAATTGGTGACTTGACCGAACTCTCGGCATCAATCAAAGAAAAGGGCGTTCTTGAACCGCTGCTGGTCAAACCGAATAACGGCACTTGGATGATTATTGCCGGCGAACGCCGCTGGCGCGCGGCTAATCTTGCCGGTTTGCGCGAAGTTCCGTGCATCGAACTCGATATTGACGACAGAGCCATTGCCGAAATCGCGCTGATTGAAAACCTGCAAAGAAAGGATTTAACGGTGTGGGAAGAAGCCGACGGTTTAAAGGCTCTGGTTGACCGTTTTGATTACAGACATGACGAGATTGCAAAAAAAATCAGTAAAAGTCGCACCACCGTCACGGAACTTTTAACCATCGCAAATTTACCCGCAGACATTCGTGAAAAATCCCTGAAAGCAAAAATTAACTCGAAATCGGTGCTGCTTGAAATCGCGCGCCAGTTTGATGAGACGGCAATGCACAAATTTCTTGACGAAATTCAAGCAAACAACTTTAATCGCGCGAAAGTCCGGCAAGCCGCCCGTCCGAACTCAAAGAAAAAAAATCTTTCGGACGAAAATTCCGATGAGAGAAATGTCGCGCAAAATAAAAACGTTTTCCGTCTCGCCTCTAAAAACGGAGAATATAATCTGGAGCTGCGCTTTTCAAAATCCGCGCCGGCGAACGCGGACAAAAAACAAATAATCAACACTTTGAAAGAAGTTATCGAAATTCTGGAATCGAGTCTTTAATCAACATTATAACATAATCTTTATTATCAGACGCAAGAAATGTCTCGAACAGATTTATCAGGAGTAAATGTCCGGTTACTTGAAAGTGTTGTCAACCATTACTTGAAAGTGTTGTCAAAGGCTTTAATTCCTTCCCTTTCATATGTTTATGAACCTCATGCTGTTTTCTCAAAATTTCCTTGTCAATCCACCAATGAAACTCCGTGAGATTATCTTTAATATCGGATCTAATAACGATCCAATGCGGCATTAAACGACGAGTAATATATTTTGTGTTGAATGAATAAACACCATTTGCACTTAATATATCTGCCGCCAGCTTACACTCGTAAAATAGCCAATAACACTCCAAAGCAAAGACTCTCTTTAACACTGGCAACGGCAGTAGATAACTTGGAGGATCCCATTGTATCAGCGGACCGGCGAGTGACAATGATCTGTATTTTCCAAATAGAACCATTGGATGATTCAATCCTTCAAAACACATTCGCCAAAGAAGATAGGCGTTTGCGCTTCTGCAAATACGCCCGCCGCAGGTTGAAATATGTCTGTCCCACCAAACTCTTTTGCCGCAGTCTCTAATGCACTTTAGGTGTTCGCACAGCCGGGTTTTGATAAAGTATCGCCCGATTGATTTATAGATCCCCAATAATTCCCTATTCCACTCCTCCGCAAATAAATTCTGTCTTTTACCCAGACTACTTGAGTTTGAGATTTTCAATTGATTATTGTTAGACACTAAATAGACAGTAGAATGTATCTCCTTAAAAAAAATTTCTCTTGATAATATTTCCCTAAGTTTGCCTTTCGTTTCAAATATGTTAAACCGATACGTTATCAGACGCGATATGTTGTAAAGCGGTTGCTGCTCACCGAATTCAGCCGGTAAGGAATTTTGCTTCCGCAGACGGGACAATTCGTAATTAAATTTTCGTGATGAATCGGACATTTATTAAAAACCAATAATTGATGAATGGTGCCTTGATACTACGCTCTCGTCAATTAATTCCTTACTGCTGCGGAAAACAATTGCCAATTTTGCTGGATCTAACGCTCCGAAATAACGCAAATCGGCGCGGTTTCGATACCTTAACGCATCGTTATTTGTCGGCTCTACGCTCAAAACCTCTCTGATACCTATTGAATCGGCGGCATTTAAGAGAGCAAATTTGTGCAGTAGAGACCAGAGAGACTCATAGCGACTACCCCAACCGTCCCTCCAGCAAAAAGACCCGGCACCCAGCTTTGAGAACGCATTATCCTCTTTCCTAATCGCTGGCGGCAATAATATACCTTTCGGTATCGACATAACCGGAGCGTTCAATCGCTTCTTTCCATACTTTTATCGAAAAAGTCGGCGGAGTTTCGTCGAGCGTGCTGAATCGCCGCAGTGCATACTCGACTGTACGGCAAAAATACTGCATCGGTATCTCGACTTTTCCGGGAATTCCCTGTTCATCTCTGATTTCGAGAAACGCCTGCCATAAATCATCCGCGAAATGCGCGAGCCTCCACCCGGAAGAAGAAGAAAACGCCGCCGGGTAAAAATATCTGGTAACCATTCTCTTCTAAAATGCCAAAGAATCGTTCAATAAATGGTCGCCGTTCGGGAGTCTGCACCGGACCGGCATTAACCGCACAATTCACAATTGAAGTGAGTTTTTCGCGCACCCTGTCCGCCAGATTCGCTTTGGCGTTATCATATGCAAATTCATCCCATAAAGCCCATTTTGACTCCTCAAATACGCCTGACGGCAAACCTCCTTTTTCAGGGTATTTGAGTGACGGAATCGTCAGCTTCTTCGGCTGCCAGGGAGTAATCGCATTCTTGACGCACAACAGCACGTCGTCGGCAGAATATTGTTTGCCGAAGCTCAGGTGATTGCCCAAAATGCAGCGCGTTAAAACGTCAATGATGACGAGCAGCCAGATTCGGTCCAGCACTTTTTCAATCGTTCCGCCGAATGGAGAGGGCAGAGTTATCGTGCAAAACAGATCAATCAGATGAGCGTCGAATTCAACCCGCTGATAAGGTCGCACAGAGTTGCTTCCTCTTCGCCGCTGCCATCTGATTGACCGCCGCTGCCGACCTGCGACTTCAACCTTCTCGACGCATCTTTTCCGTAACGCGTCCTCGTTGCTTTGACTTGATGCTGATCAAAGAGTTTCTTTAAATATCTCCACAAAGCGATGCGACCAAGATTTTTTGCCGTAAAAGGATACTCGCCGGCTTTGAAGCCCGCCGCGCGGCAGGCTTCCAAAAATCGTTTGTGAATTGATTTGAGCGGGATTCGCGGCTCGTGAACTACTCCCTTTTCGCTCTTTTTCAGGAACATATTATCAACTGTCTCCTGAATTTGCGGAAATTTATAAAACAAATGGGAAAGCTCGACTGATTTCTTTTGACTTGTTTTCTTTCGACTTGAAGACGGTTTTGTCGGAACTTCCGAGGCGACTTCTTCCGATGATTTTTGCCTGGAGTATGGGATGACCGCCCGCCCCAGATTCTGCCGTCCGGGTGAACTTTCAGGCATCGCTTGATAATCCGAATCAGCGATTGACGGCTGATTCCGCATTCCTCGCAGATTTTTCCGACTGCTTCGCCCGCGAGATAGGCGCGAATGCCGTTTTCGCGTTTTTTGAAGCGAACGGCATCTTCCTCCGACAGCGAACTCGTATTAACCGTCGCCCATGCGCCTGTGTCTTTTAACTCCGGTGCTAAATTATCGCGGTCAAAGTGAAGACTGCTTTTATACATCGATAATCTCCAGCTTTGTATTTTTGTACAAGGATTTATTGTGAATGGCTGCTTTTATTTGCCCTGAAATAATAAGCTCAAAAATTGCGCTTCTGATGATCGGAGATTCGTCGGCAGGAAAGCAGTTTTCCAGTTCGAATAATGGGCAGGAATTCAAATGATTTAGTGCGGCGCGAATTCTTTCTAAAAATGAATTGAGGTTTAAATGGCGGGCAGTGCCGAGATGCCGCAGAATGAGTTTGCAATTCAATAACTAAACGGCTCTGCGCTAGAAGTGCGGAGGTTTGATAATTGACTGAAAGTCATTCGCTATTCGAGAATGATGTTATCGGTATCGTGATTTGACGGATTCCGATAGTGTTCCAAATATTCCCGCACCATTTTATCCGTAATGTTTCCGGTTGACCAAACTCCGTAACCAATTGCCCAAAAGTGTTTTCCCGGTAGCGTGCATGTTCTCGATTTGCTCGCCCTGCCGCAACGTCTTATAAAGCCGTAAAAATGTTTCCTGCGTCACATCTTCGATTTCGTGAACGTCGGAGTTGCCGAAAATCGCCGCTAGAAATTGAGAAATTGCTTCAGACTGCGAATCAAAAAGCAAAGTAATTTTTTCTTCGAGCGTCACGTCTAGAAGATGACAAAAAGTTTTGAGTCCCGCCTTCAGGCTGAATTGTTCGAGAACCAAAAACCCCCGCCTGAAGGCGGGACTCAAAACGCATCCGTAAACCCGATCTAAATTCGCTCTATACAGCTTTTCGGGGAATGGAAAAAACGAGCCTGAATTCTGATAGATTGAAAGCCGCGATGACGCTGGCGCGGCGGATGTCCGTCGGTAAATCAATTTGAAAACGTCCCAAATTAAAAGCACTTTCAAAACTTTTCCAGCGACGATTGAGCAAACGCTCGGTTTCCTCCTCCGAAAATTGCCAGCCGGTTTCGGAAAATGCTCCTGATATTTCGACAAAAAACTCGTTGTGTTCGACGATTACCAATTTCCTTTCCGTTTCCAAAAGCTCGCCCAACGCTTTGCCATAGACTTCGCCCGCGTTGTGAAACAACAAGATTCTCTTTTCCGAATCGTTTTCCGGTTGGATAGACACGAGCGGCATCGCGCCCGTTTCATCGGCAACCGGAAAGCCTAATTCGTTTGCCAACGCTTTGGTCAACGCCGCGGATTTCACGCGCCAATTCCATTTTTGATACGGTTTGCGGACGTTTTCGGTCTTTGTTTCGGCGCGGGTTAATATTTTGCGCCCGTTTGTCGCAATTACGCGACGGGCGTGTCCGCCCATCAGAAAAGTACTTCCGGCGGGCATTTTAGAATTGAGGTAACCGACGCGTCTGCCGGTCATCTCGTCAATCACGACCGCGCTTTCGCCTTTTCCCGACATATTGCTGTAAAACGCACGTTCTTCGTAAAGTTTCTGCCACGCTTCGCCCGCCCGCAAACAATTTCCGCCGCGCATCGCGGGCTGAAAAAAGTCTTTTTCAATTAAATATTCGACGATTACGTCATATTGATTTTTTTCAATCAACGGTTCGCCCGTCGGGGTTGCGAAAAGCCCGTAAGCGTGTTCGGGGTCGAGTTCGCCGTGCGTCGTTTGTTTCAAATAAGAGCAGAGCTGCTGGACAATCACCGACGGGCGAAACACTAAACCGGTGTCCGGGGCGAGCAATGCAGCCGTTTCCGCATCGGAATTTACGGCGGCGCGAATGAAGACTTGAAAGACGGCTTCTTCAGTCGGCGTACGATAAAAACAAGCGACATTTGTGCGTTTCGTACGGCGATTGCCGCGCCCGATGCGTTGGAGAAACGAGCCTAAATTATCGGGCGCGCCAATGAGCAAAATCAAATCAACGTCGCCGATGTCGATGCCGAGTTCGAGCGTCGAAGTGGCGAAACACAAAGCCGCGCCCGCGCGGGCGAAACTTTCTTCCGCCTG
>JBPCRW010000093.1:0-23182 GCA_050996405.1 Pyrinomonadaceae bacterium
GGTGATTCCATAACCGTTTTCAAGCAGTTCGAGTTCTTCGGACGGATGCAAAAGACGATTAGTAAAACCCGCTAAATGCAAGGTTTTCCAGAAACGATTGCCCGGTTTGGCGAAATGAAGTCCGGTCGCGCCCGACCAGATTCCGGGATTGATGCCGCAGAATAAAACTTTCAAATTGTAATCAATCAAATCTTCGACGGTGCGGTTCGTCGCGTCGCGCAAATCTTCTTTCGTCGGTTTGAATTTGTTCATCTAATCAAAAGATAAACGAAAAATCGCTTTGCACAAAGGCGCGAGGAAATAAAAACGATTAAGCCGAAAACACAGCTAAGTTTGCTGCCAATCAATAAATAGTGTATTCTATTAACTGCCAATTCCTCTCCATTTTATCGACGGCGATTCGTCATCTCTGGTAGATTTCTTTGGCGGCGGATAGCGTGTCAAGCGGGTAATTAAAAATTACCTTTATGAACAAAGCGGCTTCGGCAGTATTTGTTGACTGTCAAAGCCGCTCAATATTTTTAGACAGCAGACTTTTGCTTCCGTTTTTCGGTCAAGCACAAGTCAAGGAGTGTTATGGAAAAGAAAAAATTTACGGCTGACGAATCGGTCGAAAGATTTTGCGCGGCGTGCGATGTCGAGCAGAATCACACGGTTGTGTCGGTTACCAAACTAGGGCAAATAACTAAGTTGACTTGCGACGTTTGCGCGGCTGTCAGCACTTTCAAAAGCGGTGTCAAAACATCCGTCGGATTGACAGCCAAAGCCGGAAGCGAATACGACCGGACGCGGAAATATCGCAAGGGACAGGCAATGCTTCACGCGACCTTTGGTCAGGGCGAGGTGGTGGCGGTTATTGAGCCGCAGAAAATTGACGTGCTTTTCGGTGACCGGACACGGCGTTTGATTCACGCGCAGATTTAATTCCCCTGTTGTCTTGACACTTGTTGATTGATTTTCAGAAAGCGCGGCAATTCTGCGAGTGCCTTTCACGCTTTCTGAAAATTATCTTGTGCATTATGCGGAAACCCGCGCGAAATAAAGGGTGCGAAACTTTTCACCCTTACTTCGCGCGGGTTTCCGCATTAGTCGCGTAGTTTCAAGAAACTCTATATTCTCCACGACGAATCTTTTCCCGCCTTTAATTTTTATTGTTCGGACATTGGATTGAAATTCATTTTGCGCCAAAATAATTTTTATGCCTGACGAAAAGAAAAACATCGTCGAATTTCGCCGCGCCGGTTTTACGATTGGCGGCGCGAAAATTCTTGAGGATTTGAATCTGCAAATCGAGCGGGGCGAAGTTATGATTCTGCTCGGCGAATCGGGCTGCGGAAAAACGACGACTTTGAAATTGATAAATCGCCTGATTGAACCGACGAGCGGCGAAGTTTTGGTCGAAGGAAAATCCACGCTCGATTGGGACGCGATAAACTTGCGCCGCCGCATCGGATACGTTTTGCAGGAAGGCGGACTTTTTCCGCATTTCACGATTTTTGATAATGTCGCGCTCGTGCCAAATTTAGAAAATTACGAACGGGCGAAAACAGCCGAAAAAGTTTCCGAACTGCTCGAACTCGTCGGCTTAAATCCGCGAAAATTTTCGGAAAGATTTCCTCACGAACTTTCCGGCGGGCAACGCCAAAGAGTCGGCGTAGCGCGCGCGCTTGCCGCCAATCCCGATTTGCTTCTTTTGGATGAACCGTTCGGCGCGCTCGACGCGATAACGCGGAATAATTTACAAAAAGAATTCGCGCGGCTTGTAAAAGAATTAGACAAAACCGCCGTTTTCGTGACGCACGATTTGCACGAAGCATTTATTTTAGGAACGCGCATTTGCCTGATGGACAAAGGCAGAATCGTTTTAGACGACACGCCCGAAAATTTTACGAAATCCGATTTACCGTTGGTGAAGAATTATCTTGAAACAATTAATTTTTAATGGGGCAATTTGTCAATCATCTCACGCGCGATTTTCGTCGTCACGCCGCTCGAAGTCGTGTCAATCGAAGGTTCTTCGAGAAAAATGCCAACCGTAATGGCTTTATTGATTTTCAAAGTTACATCAATTTGAATTTTTTCATCGCTGTTAATTTTGAGATTAATAATTTTATAATTTTCAAAGCCTGCGTTTGATTTTGTCTCGAATGTATAAATCCCGGATGGAAAAGATTCAAATTTGTAATTTCCATCTCCGTCGGAAATTGTTTTGAAAATCTCTTTGTCATTTTTTCGATAAATCTTTATTTCGACTTCGGGAATCACCGCGCCCTGTTTATCATAAATTGTTCCGCTCAAAATATTCTTTTGGCTTACCGTTCTGATAATTTTAGTTTTTGAAGCATCAACAGGATTTTTATCTTTTTTCTGTGCGAAAGAAACAGAAAATAAACCGAGAATTGCCGCGAGCGTTGCGCCCGCAAAACGTGCGACTCGTTTTTGATAAGCGCGAATTCCAACCGGACAATCTTTCGTCAAAATCGTCCCGTCGGCGCGTTTGTAAAGACGAATGCAAAGCCTGCCTTCGCGGTTGGCGATTAAATTTTCGACCTCCGTTTTCGTCATCTCCGAAACGTTGTAAATATTCAATTCGCACGAATGGCAGCGGCGCACGCGCTCGTCGCCCGACATCATTTCCCAACCGACGGAACACGGCGCGGCGACGCGAAGTTTATTGATGTCAAATTTTTGTTTGCTCATTGACTTTTTTTTCTTTCCGTCTAAACGATGCGGCGAGTTTGAATTTTAGTTGCTTTGACGCGAAAAACTTTCTGTTACAATTTAAAAATCTGTAAATGAATTTTCTCGAATTCCTAAAACAAAATTGGGCGGAAATTTTCGCTTTGACGCGCGAACATCTTTTTCTCGTTTTCGTTTCAACCGCGCTCGCAATTTTAATCGGCGTGCCTTTGGGAATTTTATTGACGCGCAAAAAATCTCTACAAACGCCGGTTTTGGGAATTGCGAAGATCCTGCAAACCATTCCGAGTCTTGCGCTGTTCGGTTTGCTGATTCCGATTGCATATATCGGCGGAATCGGCGCGAAAACGGCGATTATCGCGTTGACTTTATATTCCTTTCTGCCGATTATTCGCAACACTGTGACAGGAATCGAAGGCGTTGACGCGAAAATTAAAGAAGCGGCGACGGCGATGGGAATGACCGATTTTCAGATTCTCAAAATGGTCGAATTGCCGCTTGCTGCGCCCGTGATTTTGACGGGAATTCGCGTTGCCGTTGTCATTGCCGTCGGCGTGGCGACGATTGCGGCGGCGGTCGGCGCGGGCGGTTTGGGAACGTATATCTTTCGCGGGCTGCGGCAAAACGACAATAATTTACTGCTCGCGGGCGCGATTTTTTCGGCGATTTTAGCGTTGCTTGCCGATTTCTCGCTCGGACAAATCGAGAAAATTTATTCTTTGAAAAATCTGCGAAATAAAACTTCCGTCAAAAGAAGAAAATTCGTCGCCGTTTGCGCGGGCGTTTTAATTTTAGCGATTTTTGCGATTCCGTTTTTGACGAATTTCAAATCTCAAGTTTCAAATTCCGAGAATCAAACCGTCCGCGTCGGCTCAAAGGATTTTACCGAATCGGTAATTTTAGCGGAAATTTTGGCGCAGCTTTTGGAAAAACGCGGAATCACGGTCGAAAGAAAATTTGAACTCGGCGGAAATCTCGCGCACGACGCGCTCGTTTCAAATAATTTGGACGTTTATCCCGAATACACAGGCACGGCTTACACGGCGATTTTGAAACATCAGCCGATTGCCGACGCGCAAAAAGTTTATGACGAAACGAAACGCGAATACGCCGAAAAATTCAATTTAATTTTAAGCCCGCCGCTCGGTTTTTCAAACGATTTTGCAATTCTCGTGCGCGGCGACGCGGCGCGAAAACAGAACTTGAAAACGATTTCCGATGCCGTGCCGGTTTCCCGAAACTGGCAAGCCGGATTCGGTCAGGATTTTATGTCGCGCGCCGATGGTTACGCCGGATTTTCCAAAGCCTATAATTTCAATTTCGCAAAACAGCCGCGCGAAATGGATTTGAGTTTGACGTATCGCGCTCTTGCTGCGGGCGAACTCGACATCATCGCCGGAAACTCGACCGACGGTTTAATCAACGCGCTCGATTTGTTTCAACTGACGGACGATAAAAAATTTTTTCCGCCGTATCAAGCCGTTTTTATTGCTCGCCAAGATAAAACGGAAATTTTGCGCGAGGCTTTCGAGAAATTAAAAAACGCGATTTCGACCGACGAAATGCGCCGTATGAATTATGAAGTTGACGGTAATAAACGAACGCCGAAAGATGTGGCAGGCGAGTGGTTAAATAAGAAAGTCTTTTAGACTGGCAATTTTGATTTTAGGTTTTCAGATTGTTAAAATTTCTCTGAAGGAAACTGAAAATCTATGGGAACATTTTTTATTAAATGTAAAATCGAAAATACGGCGAGTCGTGAAAAATCAATTGTCGTTCCTAAAATGCTGGTGGATACGGGAAGCGAATATACCTGGATTTCCGCGTCAACTCTCGAAAAAATTGATGTCGAACGTGAAAAAAAAGATTTGACTTTCGTGGTGGCGAACGGGCAGCACATCACTCGCAGCGTCGGCTTTGCGATTATTCGCTACGATAAATTCTTCACGGTTGACGAAGTGGTGTTTGCGGAAAAGGGCGACCTTCTTCTACTCGGCGCGAGAACTTTGGAAGGATTGAGTTTAACGGTTGATTCAAGGACGAAAAGGCTGGTGGCTTCAGGACCGATTCTCGCCGCTTAATTGTTTTCAAAAATAAAAAAGGCGAGACTATTTCAGTCCCGCCTTTTTATCAAATTATCGATTTTCTACCTGCGACCTTTTAGTAAAAGTCCCAAAACCAAACCGACCGCCGCCGAAACGAGCAATGCCTGCCCGGGTTTTTGCCGCGCGTATTGCTTTGCTTCTTCAATCAATTCCTGCGGGTCTTTGCCGTCAAGTTCCTTGATTTTATCGCTCACCTGACCAAATTTTTCGGTAGCGAAAACTTTCGCTTTTGTTGCCGCGTCCTGCAATTTCTGCCCGTAATCCTGCGCCTGCGTTTTGAAATCATCCATATAATTTTCCGCCTTGTTTTCCGTATTATAAATATCGGTTTTCGTCAATGCCTGTTCTCGATTCGTTTCCATTTTCTCATTTTCCTCCGCTCTAAAAAAATTAACCAAGCCAAATTTCTGGTTTCCGGTCTTTGATGCCTTGCGGCTGTGAAAAGTTGATACGAAATTTTTTCGCCGAAAGTTCTTGTTAAATTTTTCACATAAGGCTTGACAGTTAAGCGGAAATTTGAGAAAGTAAGTGCTTACTTACTTCGAGGAGAAATTATTGATTAGAGAAATTACAAACGATGCGGCGACGGGCAGGATGTCGGGCGACGAGCGGCGTTCGCAGATTTTGCAGGTTGCCATCAGTTTATTTTCGCAGCGCGGTTTCAGCGGCACGACGACGAAGGAAATTGCCAACGCCGCCGGTGTTTCCGAAGCGATGGTTTTTCGCCATTTCGCCAACAAAGACGAGCTTTATTCGGCAATTCTCGACTATAAAGTATGCAGCCGCAGCTTTCAAAATTCGTTTGGTTTGCTTGCCGAAAAAATCGCCGCGAAAGACGATTTCGGCGTTTTTTATACGATGGTTCTAAGCGCGCTGGAGCATCACGCGAAGGATTCGGATTTTCCGCGTTTGATGCTTCATTCGGTACTCGAAGGACACGATTTGGCGCGAATCTTTTTCGAGAGTTTTATCACTGATATTTATAATTTTTTGAGCGCGTATATTCTGCAGAGACAAAAAGACGGGGTGTTCCGCAAAGTCGAGCCGCGCATCGTCGTGCGCGCGCTTATAGGAATGTTTTATTATCATTCGCTCAACAATATTTTGTGGGACAAGGAACAAAAATTACTGAAAATTTCCAACGAGGAAGCCGCGCGGGAATTTGCAGGAATTTTGCTCAAAGGAATTAAAAAATGATTTTGAAAAGAGAAAATTTATTTGATACAATGTCTCACCAATGAAACGCAGGATAATGAAACAAAAATTTATAAAGATAACGATTTTAATCGGTTTAATAATTTCGGCTTTATTTGCCGCCGGATGCGGCTCAAAGGCGAGTTCGGCAAACGCGAATTCAAACGCAAATGTCGCGCCGACGATTGTTGACACAACTACCGCAGCGGCAATCGTGCAGAATATGCCGACGTATTTTGAAGCGACCGGAAATCTGGCGAGCGACGCGCAGACGGATGTCGCGCCGACGGTCGGCGGAAAAATCACGGCGGTTAATTTCGACATCGGAAGTTTTGTGCAGAAAGGTTCGGTTTTAGTTCAGCTTGACAGCCGCGATGCGCAAATCAAAATCGAACAGGCGCAGGCGCAAGTCGCGCAGGCGCAGTCAAATGTTATTCAAGCGCAGTCAAATGTCATTCAGGCTGAAACAAATGTTCAGCAGGTTCGCGCGCAACTCGGTTTGCCTGAAGGAAATACTTTCGATGTGAACAATGTTGCGGAAGTCAAAACGGCAAAAGCCGCGCTCGATTTTGCAGAAAAGGAATTTGTCCGCAACGAAAAACTGCTCGAATCGGGCGATGTCGCGCGAACGATTTTTGACCAGAAAAAATCGGCGCGCGACCAGGCGCAGGCGCAGTATCAATCGGCAGTTAATTCAGCGAATCAGAGATTTGCGGCAATTAAAACGGCGCAGGCGCAGGTGGCGACGGCAAACGCCGCCGTCAAATCGGCGCAGGCGGCTCAAAATGCCGCGCAGACGCAGGTTGACGCGGCGCGAAAATCAATTTCCGACGCGACTATTTACGCGCCGATTAGCGGCTATATTTCCGACCGGACGGCGGATGTCGGCGAATTTGTTTCGACCAGTCAGAAAGTGGCGACGATTGTCCGCACATCGGTTCTGCGTTTGAGAATTGACATTCCCGAACAAAATATCGGACAGGTTAAAACGGGTCAGGGAATTTCTTTGCAGACGAGCGCATACCCGGACGGAAATTTTGCCGGAACGGTTGTCAGAATCGCTCCGAATTTAAACGCGACTTCGCGGACTTTGACGGTCGAAGCGGAAGTTGACAATGTGGACGGGCTTTTAAAACCCGGGCAATTCGCCACCGTCAGAATCACGCAGCCAACGCCGAAACCGACCGTTATGATTCCCGTCTCCGCCGTCAAAGCCGACGGCGATACAAATAAAGTTTTCGTTATCAAAAACGGACGCGCCGAAGAACGCATCGTCAAAACGGGCGCATTGGAAAATGATAAAATCGAGATTCAAAACGGCGTTCAGGAAAATGAAATGGTAGCGACGAGCAACGTTGATAAACTCTACGACGGCGTTCAGGTAAGACAGTAGTATTCAGAGGTTTTTAATATGCAGTGGCTTGCAGAAATTTGTGTCAAACGCCCCGTCTTTGCGACGATGCTGATTTTGTCGCTGGTGACGGTCGGGGCGTTTTCGTTTTTGTCTTTCGGCGTTGACCTCTTTCCCAAAATCGATTTTCCGACAATTACGATAACAGTTTCCAATCCGGGCGCGTCGCCTGAAGAAATCGAAACGGAAGTGACGGAAAAGATTGAAGAAGCGGTCAACACGATTAGCGGGATTGACGAACTGCGCTCGACTTCGCTCGAAGGAATTTCGCAGGTTTTCGTGCAGTTCGTGCTGGAAAAAGATGTCAACGTCGCGGCGCAGGAAGTTGAAAATCGTGTGCAGACCGTGATTCCGAATTTGCCCGATACCGCCAAACAGCCGACCGTCCAGAAACTCGATACCGATGCCGCGCCGGTTTTGCGAATCGTTGTTTCCGCGCCGACTTCTTTGCGGGACGTGACGGATGTTGCGAAACATCAAATCAAGGAACGCATCGAATCCATCAACGGTGTCGGTCAGGTGCAAATCGTCGGCGGGCGCGAACGGCAAATTAACGTCTGGATTGACCCGGACAAAATGCGTTCGTATAACGTGACGGCGGCGGATATTTCTAACGCCTTGAAAATTCAAAACGTCGAATTTCCGAGCGGAAGATTGGACGGCGGCGCAACCGAAACCAGCGTTCGCACCGTCGGAAAAATTAAAAAGCCCGACGAATTTGCAGATGTCGTCGTCGCCACGCGCGGCGATTACGCGGTTAAAATCAAAGATTTAGGTTACGTCGAAGACGGCGCGGAAGAACTCCGCACCGAAGCGCGTTTGGACGGTCAACCCGCCGTCACCTTAATCGTTTCCAAACAGTCTGGGCAAAACACGGTCGCTGTCGCGCAGGAATTAAAATCGCGTTTGAAGGACATCGCGCCGACGCTGCCTGCCAATTACCGGATGCAGGTTATCGGCGACAACTCGATTTTTATCGAAAATTCGCTGCACGCCATCGAAGAACATTTAATCGTCGGCGGCATTCTGGCGGCAATCGTCGTATTTTTGTTTTTGTGGAATTTCCGCACGACAATTATTGCGGCGTTGGCGATTCCGACTTCGATTATTTCGACTTTCGCGTTGATGTATGCGATGGGTTATACCTTGAATTCAATCACGATGCTAAGTCTGACTTTGATGGTCGGAATCGTGATTGACGACGCGATTGTCGTGCTGGAAAACATCTATCGTTTTATCGAAGAAAAAGGAATGCCGCCGTTTCAAGCGGCGATTGAAGGCACGCGCGAAATCGGTCTGGCGGTTCTGGCGACGACGCTTAGCTTGATGGCGGTTTTCGTTCCCATCGGATTTATGCAGGGAATCGTCGGGCGTTTTATGTCGTCGTTTGGTTTGACGGCGGCGTTCGCGGTTGGCGTGTCCTTGATTGTTTCATTCACTTTAACGCCAATGCTGGCGGCGCGTTTGATTAAAAAACCTGACACGGAAAGCGACCCGACAAATGAATACGCCGACATTGCCGCCGAAAAACACGAAGCCTACGCCGAAAGCAACGTGGCGGAAAATGCCGCCGCGCAGGAAATCAAAGGCGACGGAATGCTCTCGGATTTGCAGCGTGATAAGCCCATTGCTCCTGACAATCCAATTCACACAGAAGATAGCAAACATCGAGGTTTTTACAAATATATTGACAGCACCTACACCTGGCTTTTAAAGTTTTCGATGGCGCGTCGCTGGCTGATTGTGACGCTTTGCGTGCTGGTTTTTCTGAGCATTATTCCGCTGTTTATGTTCGTCGGCAAAAACTTTTTGCCGGTTGACGACCAGTCGCAGTTCGAAGTTTCGGTGCGCGCGCCCGAAGGCTACAGTCTGGCGGCAACTTCGCAGCTTTTTGAAAAAATTGCGACCGATATTCGGCAGTTTCCGGGTGTCACCGATACGCTGACGACCATCGGCGGCGGGCAGCAGCAAGTTGTTAATGACGGCACGATTTACGTTAAACTGACAGACATCGGCGCGCGCTCAGAATCGCAGCAGCAGTTGATGGTCAAAGCGCGCGAATTATTGAAAAACTACCCGCCGGAACTGCGAACAAGCGTTCAGGAAGTCGCCGCGTTTTCGGGCGGCGGTTTCCGCAACGCCAACGTGCAGTTTCTGGTTTCCGGTCCCGATTTAAAAGTTCTCGAAGAAATCTCCGGCAAGATTCTCGAAAAGATGAAAACTATTCCCGACGCGGTTGACGTTGATTCGACGTTGATTAGCGGAAAACCCGAAGTCCGGCTAACGGTTGACCGCGCGACCGCCGCCGATTTGGGCGTGCGCGTCGGCGATGTTTCGCAGGCTTTAAACACGCTCGTGGCGGGAACGGAAGCGACGACTTTTGACGAAGGCAACGACCAGTACGAAGTTCGCGTTCGCGCCATCAATCAATATCGAACGGATGTCGAAGGCTTGAAACGCCTGCTCGTCCCAAGCGCGAAACTCGGCTCTGTGACGCTCGACCGCGTGGTCAAAGTTTCAAACGGAACGGGTCCGAGTTCGATTGACCGTCTGAATCGCCAAAGACAGGTGACGCTTTTAGCAAACACGCGCCCGGGCGGTTCGGCGACGAATATCACGTCGGCGATTGACAGTTATGTTAAGGAATTGAAAATTCCGCCCGGATATTCGACCGGCTACGTCGGGCAATCCAAAGAACTCGGAAAATCTCTGTATTATTTCGCGCTGGCGATTTCGCTGTCGTTTATTTTTATGTATATCGTGCTGGCGGCGCAGTTTGAATCGTTTATTCATCCGGTGACGATTTTGCTGACGCTGCCGCTTTCGATTCCGTTCGGAATTTTAAGTTTGCTTTTTACAGGGCAAACCGTGAACATTTTTTCGGGACTCGGATTGCTGTTATTATTCGGCGTGGTGAAAAAGAACGCGATTTTGCAGATTGACCACACGAACACGCTGCGGGCGAAAGGAATGAATCGATACGACGCGATTATTCAAGCGAACCGCGACCGTCTGCGACCGATTTTGATGACGACCATCGCGCTCGTCGCCGGAATGATTCCGCTCGTCGTTTCGACGGGCGCGGGCGCGGGAACAAACCGTTCAATCGGCGTGCTGGTTGTCGGCGGACAAAGTTTGTGTCTGCTTTTAACTTTGCTTGCCGTTCCCGTCTTTTATTCGTTGTTCGACGATTTGAGCGAATACAAAATTTTCAAACGGGTCGGCGATTTTTCATCAAGAATTTTCGGCGGCGTAAAACGTAAATTTACGACGGCGACCAGTTCAATTTTCACCAAGCAGTAAATTTATTTTGATTTTATGAACAAGCAATTATTTTTAATTTTTGCAATTTTATTATTCGGTTTCGGCGCGACGCGCGCGCAGGATATTACGACTACGCCGATACCGCAGCCGTCGCCTTCGGCAACGCCGATTGTGAACGGCACGCAAAATGTTCAGCCGGAAAATTTGCAGGGCGTTCCCGAAATTGCGCCGAATTATGAAAACAAGGATTTGAGTTTGCCGGATTTGGGCAGAGTCGGCGTGGATATGGCGAATCCAAAACCTTTGACTTTGCGCGAAGCGATTACAATGGCTTTAGAAAATAATAAAGACATCGAAGTGACGCGCGAAAATGTGCGCGGCGCGGAATTTGATTTGCAGGCGGCGCGCGGTGTTTATGAGCCGAAATTTTCCGGGCAGACATATTACGAACACGCGAAAGTTCCGTTTTTCAGTTTTTTCGGCGGCGGACCGGACGGTTCTCTGACAACTTCGAGCATTGTCGGAAATGTCGGCATAGAAAAAGATTTCCGGCGGACGGGCGGACGTTTGACGGTTCAAGCGGACAATTCGCGCGGAGTGACGAATAATCTTTTTACGACCGTCAATCCGACTTATACGCAAAATCTGGCTTTTCAATTTACGCAACCGCTTTTTCGCGGGCGCGTCTTTGACCAGAATCGCCGTCAGATTGAAATCTCGAAACGCAATCTTTCATTGACCGACACGCAGTTTCGTCAAAAGACGATTGACATTATCTCGAATGTCCAGCGCGCTTACTGGGATTTGACATATTCTCTGCGAAATTTGCAGGTTCAGCGCGATTCGGTCAAAGACGCGAAAGACCAGTTTGAGCATAATAAACGGCTCGTGCAGGAAGGACAGCTTGCGCCGATTGATATTGTCGCCGCCGAAACGCAGGTCGCAAATTTCGAGCAGGCGGTTTATGACGCGCTCGATACCGTCACGCAAAACGAAAATAATTTGAAAAACTTGATTTCACCGAATCGCTCGGATACGATTTGGTCGGCTTCGGTTGTGCCGGTTGACCCGATTGATTTGGACGCGCCGCCGACAACTCTGCCGGAAGCATTGGATGCCGCGCTGCAAAATCGCCCCGAACTGGAAATCAATCAAACGCAAAAGGAAATTAACCAGATTGACCAGAAATTTTATCGTGAGCAGACAAAACCGCAGGTTGATTTAATTGCGAATTACACGACGACGGGCGCGGCGGGCGCATTCAGCACGGCGGTTAATCCGTTAGCGGCTTTAAGCACGACACCGACGCTCAATCAGTTAATCACTAATGTTAATACGATTACGACGCAAAATTTTCCGGCTCTGACGCAGATTAATCCTATTCCGATAACTTCGCAGTCTTTGCCGAGCAATTTAATCGGCGGTTACGGCAGCGCGCTCGGTAATCTTCTGGCAAATCGTTATCCGACATATCGCGTCGGCGTAAATT
Organism: Pyrinomonadaceae bacterium; assembly: GCA_050996405.1. GTDB lineage: Bacteria > Acidobacteriota > Blastocatellia > Pyrinomonadales > Pyrinomonadaceae > JBPCRW01. Next base: position 12,164 of record JBPCRW010000093.1, read on the forward strand.
TCAATCTGCCGCTGTTCGGCAATAAAACGGCGAAGGCGAATCTTGGCAAATCTTTGGTTGATGCCGACCGGATAAAAACGCAGCGCGAGCAAATCGAGCAAAATATTCAGGTTGACGTGAGAAACGCTTTGCAGACTTTGCGAACCTCCGAAGCGCGTCTGCGGGCGGCGACGATTGCGCGTGATAATTCGCAGAAGCAATACGAATCCGAACAGCGAAAACTTGATTCCGGTCAATCCGATGTTTATAAAGTTTTGGACAGGCAGACGGCTCTGGCGACGGCAAAAAGCAATGAAATCCGCGCTCAAACGGAACTCAACAAAGCCATCGGCGATTTGCAGCGGGCAACCGGAAATTCGCTGAAAGACAATAATGTTCAAGCTCGTTTGAGAAAATAAACGGCGCGAAAGTTTTTGAACCGGAGAAAAGTCGTTCGGCAAAAGAGCGGCTTTTCTCGCGTCTTAAAACTGCGCGGCTGAATCCGTTAGAATTTAACGCGCGGAATTTGTAATTTAAAATTTTATTTTGAGGAATCAAGAAAATGTTTGGGAAAACAGGTTTGAAAATTTTGCTTTTGGCGGTAATTTCATTAGTTGCGGCTTCGGAAACGTTCGCGCAGACGCGCGTGCATTTCGCGCGCGGGCAGAACTCGGCGACGATGAACGGAACAATTGCCGCAAACGGCGGAGCGCGTCATTATATTCTACGCGCAAAAACCGGACAAACTTTGACGGCGACCGTCAGTTCGGGCAACGGAAAAGTTGACTTTACGCAGGGCGCGGTTCACGACACGCAGTTTTCGAGAACCGTCGATTCAAACGGCGATGTCTATGTTGACATCGATAATCACGGCGGCAGAACGAATTACACGCTGACAATTTCGATTCAATAAACCGAACTAGATCTCCAATTTCAAGCCGTCCCGCGCCTGTATAATTTCGCAGGACGGCGAAAAATTTTTCACTTCTTCCGCGAAATTTACCGCGTCCCATTCCGGGTAAAAATGCGCCAGCAAAACTTTTTTCGGTTTCGCGTAACGCGCGATATGCATCGCTTCGGAAAGTTCCAAATGCTTTTCGACAGGCTTATTTTTGAAGAACGAACATTCCATCAAAAGCAAATCCACTGTGCGCGCAAAATCGCCTAAAACTATTGTAAAACCTGTGTCGGACGTATAAACGAGCGTTTTATCGTCGGCACAAATATGTATGGCGAGACTTTCCGCCGTGTGCGGAGTTTTGAGCGCGACGGCTTCCGCATTTTTTAAAATCTCAAATTTATCCAGCGATTCGACTTCGATAATTTCAATCGGAAACGACTGTTTGAATAATTTATAATCGCCGCCTGCGTCAAAAGTTTTCAGCAATTTCTTTAAGCCGCGCGCGCCGAAAATCTTCAAAGGTTTTTGGCGATTTTGCGTTTCGGGCGCATATTTTATTCCAAACAAAAACGGCGCGAGTCCGCCGATGTGGTCGAGATGGAAGTGCGAAATCCAAATTGCGTCCAGATTCGCCCAATCGAGATTTTCCCGCGCCATTCGATGAATCGCCGAAGCTGAACAATCAAGCAAAATCGAACCGTTTTCCGTTTCCAGCCAATAGCCCGGACTGTTGCGCGTCGGGTGCGGAACTGAAGTTCCCGAACCCAGAATCGTAAGTTTCATAATCGGATTTTAGCCGCGAATTACACGAATTGCACGAATAAAAACTAAGAAAATAATTTGCGTCCATCACGTAATTCGCGGCTGAAAATTTTTGTGGTAAATTTGTGTTTATGAATGGAATAGATATATTAGCTGTTTTCGCGCATCCCGACGATATGGAATTAGCCGTCGGCGGAACGCTTTTGAAAATGAAATCTTTGGGTTATAAAACCGGCGCGCTAGACGTGACGAAAGGCGATATGGGAACGCGCGGAACGGTCGAAGGACGCGCCGAAGAAGCGACAAGCGCGGCGAAAATTTTAAAACTGGACGCGCGGGAAAATCTCGAACTGCCCGACGGTCACGTCTGGCTGACGGACGAAACGCGCGCGAAAATGGTTCGCGTTTTGCGTCGTCTGAAACCGAAAGTTATTTTGACTCATCAAACGGATGACCCGCATCCAGACCACAATCATATTGTTCAAATCGCGCGTGAATCGGCGCGGCTCGCTTCGATGCAAAAGTATGACGCGGATTTCGGACAGGAAAGAATAAACGTTCCGATGGTCGCGCACAATGTTTTTTCGCGTCGCGTCGTGCCGTCGTTTATCGTAGATATTTCCGAATTTCTGGAACAGAAAATGGAAGCGATTCGCGCTCACGCCTCGCAGTTTCACAATCCGAAATCGAATGATTTGGAAACTCGCCTATCGCAAAAAGGGTTTTTAGACGAACTCGAAAATCGCTCGCGTTATTTCGGTTCGTTAATCGGTATCGCGGCGGGCGAACCGTTTTTCGTGCGCGAAGCGTTAAACGTCAAAGACCCGATTGCGCTGCTGACGCGCCCGATGAACTTGTATTCGTAAAATCCTTCAGGAAAATTAAACAGAGTGGATAGGATAAATTTTCATCCTGTTTAATCCGCAATTTATCTCTCGGTTATCTCTTTTGATAAATGATTTTGCCACCCAAAATCGTATAAACCGGCTTGGTCGTTAAAATTTCTTCATTGAATTTTACGTAATAGAATATAGGTTATGTGAATCAATACTAAAATTGGCAGAAAGCACAGATTCGATAAAATGAATGTGTGAAAAACAAAATCGAAGCTTTAATGCAAAATAGCTCGGTCCAGCGGTTAATTGCTCACCGTTATCAAATGACCGAAGCAAATCTCTGCAACTGATTAACAAAAACAGCCTACGAGTCAAACAATCGCCACCTTTGAGAAGCTGAAATTCCTATGGTTCTTTTTTACCTTTTGTGCTGGATTACCCTCTCTCTTACAACAATAAATTTCGAGTTTATACTCGAATGTTTAAATGTAGAATTAGCAATACATCAACCGCACCTTCCGATAAAGACATTCGGGTCATTTGTGGCTGCTGGAAAAATGCAACGACAACTCGGAAATGCTCCTGCAAAAGTGCAAACAGGATCGGAACATGTTTGCCCACTGGGACAAGTGCACGCAGTATTACCCGCATTAGCTGGACAACGCGAAGAAAGCGCATGGGCAGCGGTCGGCGCAATGAGTGCTGAAACTCACCGGCAATGCAATCATCGAAGCAAATCCGACCTTTTTGATAACATCGCGGCGATTCATGCCTTCAAATGCGCTCGGGGTAGCTATTTCATTTTCAATCAGATTTTTCTTCTTTAACTGGTCAAGTGCGAGCCAGACCAAATCTTCATTCGCCGGTGAATTAAGTTTTTGCTCAATCCTTTGCTAATTTCGCTGACGGATTTTTCGCCGTCGCACATTTGCTAGACTAATGACGATGTTTCGTTCAGGCAAAACGCTTTATTATCTTTCAGATTATAAATTAAAACTTCCCCGTCGAGTTCTTGTACAATAATGTCATTTGTACGTCCTTTCGGATGATTCTTTGACACCATAAAAATAAGCTTCTCCTTCTAAAGTTTAAATATAAGTTATTGAACCAAATGTACTTTTATAGAAAAGCAAAAAGATACACGAAAATCAACTGTTAATTCCTTTTCTGAAATTAGTTGATGAACAATGTTTTTGAACAATTGCTGTCCAGAAGTTCAAAAAATAATCTCTGGGTCTGGAAAATTATTTACGTATTAAAACACTATTAATATATCACCTGTCTCATTAAAATTGCTAGGTTCAATTACCTACCTGTAACGCCGGGCGGAATGATTACATACCCCAGTGGATAATTTCAAGGTTCTAGCTCATTCTTGGTGACTTCATTTAATTTCTGCTATTTTGACAGAATGAATCACTCTCAAAAATCTTACATTGCAGGTGGGAATTTAGGTGTGACAAAGAAAAAAGACACCTTTCGGTGCCTTTAAACTACTGATTCTATTGGTGGAGTCGAGGGGGATCGAACCCCTGACCTCATGACTGCCAGTTCGTTGACAATTCATTTGGAAAAACATTGAATAGTTGAATTTTAATAAATAAATCAATAGTTTACGCCGTGTGCAAAGTAATTCAACTATTCAATGTTATCTTCTGTTAGTCAACTTTTGGTAACGTATTAGTAACGGGATTCTATTGGGCTTACTCTTTTGAAAATTATCCAATCTCATCTCTGTATTCCCGATGCAATTACAAGTTACGAGATCTAACGCCTATTTCACGCCTTCCGATAAAGCATCTGATTTAGTAAAGGTCGCGTTTTAATCATAAGCAAGCCTTCTTCGGTCAATAGGGTTATAGCTAATACTCGGTTAACAGCGTGAAATCAACAGGCGGACGATTCGCCGAATTCGTGCCGATAATCGTGTTGCTGCGCGGGTCTAGATAGTAGTTGCTGTAGCCAGAACCCACTTTATACGTTTGACCTGTGTTCGGGTCGGTTACACCCATCTCGCTCTGGCAGACGTTGAGATTGACTACAATTGGAATTGGCAAGCGGGTGAAGCCGAATTCAAACGCGCTCTTGAACTCGCGCCGAATCTGGCGTTCGTCCACAGCGAGTATTCGGAATTTCTCGCGCGGATGGGACGCTTTGAGGAATCCGATTATCATTCGCATTTGAGTTTGCAGCTCAATCCAATTGCGATAAACAATGAAGCCATCCAAGCCCTTCATCTTTTCTACGCGCATCGTTTTGACGACTGCATCGAGCAAAGCAAAATGGTCGTCGCCAAAGACTCGAATGCTTATCTCGCCTGGTTATATCTTTCGATGGCGCAAAGCGCGAAAGGCAATTACGCCGCCGTCGTCGAAGCGGACGAAAAAGCAAGCGGATTACGGTCGGTGCGCCGCCGGACTTATTCTTGATGGTTTGCGGGCAGATCCACGCTTTACAGTATTATTGCAAAAAACACACCTTGACGAATAAAGTTTAAAAGTGTCAAAACTTTATACGTTTGCTTTTAGTTTCTCGTGACCGCGTGAAATATGACAATTAGTTTTATTTTTGCCGGTTCTGCAAAATCTTTACAAACGAACCGGAACGAAGCTCATCCAGCGAAAGGCTGGTTAAATCCAATGCTTCCTGTTCGGTCAGAGCGCGACAGTTGATTGCGCGGAGAAAATAATTTAACAATCCTTGTCCGGTTGCCGCGTCGTCAAAAACATCGCCGACGAGCGTCGCCTGCGCCGCCTTTGCGACAAAATTGCTCAATCGTTCGGAAGCTGCGTCCAAGCCTTCGAGAAAAAATGTATAAACCGCCGCGTAGCGCGTCGGAAACTGCGCCGGATGCAAATCCCAGCCTTGATAAAAAGCGTTGGCGAGCGAATGTCGAACGTGATCGTAATGCAGTTTCCAGGCGCGATGCACAACGCGGCGATTTTCCGTTTCCTGTTCCGCCGTCAACTCTCCGCGATGCGGCGCGACAGGCATAATATTTGTCGCGCCGTCCGACAACCAGATTCCCGTTCCGCCAAACGAAACCTGCATTACGTGGCGTGCGAAATCACACGCCGGATGCAGCATATCCTGATACGCGGCGGTGATGCTGCAACTAGCGGTGTAATCGTAAGTCCCGAAATGCGCCGCGACGCAGCGTCCCCGCGCGGCATCGAGCATCTGCGGGAGATTCGTTTCGCCGCGTTCGTTGATGATTGATTGTGTCGTTTCAACCATCATTTCCATCTTGAGCGAATTCGCCGGTAAGTTTAGTTTCGGCTCAAGCAAATCAAAAATATCAGTCAGAGTTGCGACCTGCGCGGGCGAAATGATTTTCGGCAGCGTCACCACAAAATTTTCCGGCAATCGTCCGCCGGTTTGTTCGACGAGCGTCGTCAAAAACAAATCCATAGTGCGAATGCTGCGGGCGTGTAACTCTTCAGAAAACGTCTTGATGCGAATTCCGAGAAACGGCGGCAGTGTTCCGGCTTCGAGACCTTTCGCCGCTTCCTGCGCGGCTAAAACGGCGTGTCCGTCTTCTTCCGCGTCGGGGCGTGTGCCGTAGCCGTCTTCAAAATCAATGCGAAAATCTTCGACTGCTTCCCGCGCGAGTTTTTCACGCACTCGCTCGTAAATCGTGTCGGCTAGTTTGCCCGGCAGTTCGAGTGCCTGCGCGAAAGTCTCCGCGTCTGGCGCATATGTTTCAAACGAGCGCATCGCAAGCGTGCCGAGACGCGGCGCGGTGTCTGATTTGAACAAATGCGCCCCGCCATAAACGGTATGCACCGGCTGACGGCGAGCCGATTCGCCCGGGTAACGGGCGGCGAAAGCGGCGAGTGCCGGTTGCAAACTTCGCGTAATTTCCTGCATTGATTCCTGAGAAAGTGTTGTCGTCATTTCGGTTTTGTTAAAATTATTCCTAAATAAATTGCCACTCATCTGACGTTCTTTGAAAAATAAATACCGTTAGTCTTGCGGCATTTGTTTTTCAAAGGACACGAGTCCGTGTTACTTCTAGCGGCTCAAACGCGCCTCAATCAACCCGTGCGGCTCGTCTGTCGGCACGAAAATACGGTTGTCATTCTCCAAATCGAAGCGCGTAAAATCTATCGGCAGGCAATGAATGTTCGGCAGCGAAAATGCGATTTCCGCGATGTCGGGAAATTTCTCTAACACCGCTTCGCCCATCGCGTAAAGCGTGTGCTGAACGGAAAGGCTGTCGTGTTCGGCGAAGGTTTCGAGAATCGTTTGCCGCACATCGCGCCAAGCATCGCCGGTCGCCGCGTCCGCGTTCGCGTAACGCCAAACTGCTTTGATGGAAGTCGCAAAAATTCTGTCCGTCGCCTCCGGCAAAGTCGTGTATTGGTCTTTGATAAAGCCGACAAAACCCGACCTTGTAGTTTTCAAAACTATCAAATCTTCAACGCCCGATTCTACCGTCACGCCGCCGCGTGCCCGGCTGATTATCGCCGTGCGTTTTTCGTCGCCGCCTTTGACGAAGGAATGTTGATGCGGCTCGCCGCCGACGTTAATGCGCGTCCAGGCGTGTTCGGCAATTTCGATGATAACCCGCGTTACTTGCGGATTGCTTGTCAGAAAATAATCCGCTAAACGCAACGCGAAAATTTCAATTTCCTCGATTTCCTGTGTCTGATGCGCCAACGTATAAACCGTGTTCTTCATCGTGTCAGTCGGCAGCACCTGGCTGTTGTCGCCGACGGTGTGAACTTCCGTGAAATCTCCTTCAAATGCGATTTTGACGGTGATGTTTTGTAATTCGTGCCGCTCGCCCGTCCGCGCAACTTTCATCAAGCGCACACGCGCTTTGCCGTAATTGTCATGAATTATTCTGACTGTCATAATTTTAGCTTCCGCGATAAGTCGAGTAACCGAACGGACTCAAAAGCAAAGGAACGTGGAAATGCTGCGCCGCGTCGCGCACGGTGAACGCCACCGTTACCTGCGGATAAAATCCTTCGATTTGCTGCCGTGCAAAATAATTTCCGGTGTCGAAAGTGAGCCGGTAATTTCCCGCCTGCAAAATCGTTTCCGAATCTAACAAATCTCTGAATCGTCCGTCGTTGTCGGTTACGCCTTTGCCGATAATTTCCCAATTCGTCTCAGTCTGTTTTTCCAGTGTAACCGGAATGCCGCGAGCGGGAAAGCCTGTCGAAACGTCCAAAATATGTGTCGTGATTGCGCTCATTCAGTTTTCTGATTCTAACAATTTCTTCAACCTGATTTCCGTTATCTTTCTCTGCTCGTCAGCCGCGATGCGAATTTCCGTGGTGGCGTTATTGTTCAAACGCTCGTTGCAAACGGCAAGCATTTCTTCCGCGCATTTGCCCGTCGCGCAGACAATAAATATAAACCCGAATTTCTCTTCATACAAACGGTTGGATTCGGCTAATGCGTCCAATACCGAATCGGCTGCGGCGTGCGTGCCGGACTGTTCGGCGTTTGACCATTCGGCAAATTGCGCCGGTTGTTTCGGCGCGGCTTTTTTCGCACCAATCTTCGGATGCGCGGCGAATGCTTCGAGCCAATCTTTTGCTTCGAGATTTTGCCAGATTCGCCCGGCTTGTTTTATCATTGCGGCGAGATCGGCAAACGGTCGCGCTTCGGTCATCAATTGCGCCCAGGTTTGCGAGCCGCAGCAATTCAAAAAATCGGATTTCGCCGTTTCTTTCGCGGCTCGATTTAATTGTTCTAATTTTTCGCTCATTCCGAAAGCCTTGCGAAAAGACGCAAACGGCTCACGCCGCCGTCGGGGAAAATGTTAAATCTGACGTGCGTTACTACGCCGCATTCTTTGATTTCGTCAACGAAAACGTGCCGCGTGTGAGCTTGAAGTTTGGCGTTCGGTAAAAGTTCCTGCCAGACAATTTCATCAAGATTCATTCCGCTTCCCGCTTCAATCGAACAGCTTTCGGGATAATTACCTTTGAAGTGCGACGTATCAACTTCGACGCGCTTAATCGTTCCGGCATTGCCCAATTTTACGACGCACCAATCGTAGCCTTCGCCGCGCCGCCGTTTGGTTTCCCATCCGTCGCTCATATCACGGGCGCGTCCGGGCATAATCAGATTGTGTCGGTGTCCGAAGAACATATCGCTCGCCGTCAAAACCGTCCCCCCGTGTTTCACCGCCGCTAAATCAATCTCGCTATTCCGACGGCGCAAAGCATTCCAATCCGGCACGACAACGCCAAAAACACGAAGACGCGCCACGCCGCCGTCGGGATAAATTTTCAGCCGCAAATGCGTTACGCGCTTGTCGTAATTTATTTCAAAATGATTTTGTGAATCGCCTTCCAATTCCGCTTGCGGCAAAATTTCAATCCATTCCGCGCTCATCAATTGCTCAACATCCGGCTGCCCGTCAACCGCGCAGGCTTCGAGCGAGCAATGCGAAGGGTAATTGCCGCGAAAAAAACTCGTGTCAACAATAACGCCGTGAACGATGCCTGATAATCCCAACCGGATAATGCACCAATCAAAAGTTTCATTCAGACGCGGCGAGCGGCGGCGGCGCGTTTCCCAGCCGTCCATCCATTTACCTAAGTCGGTGTATTTGCCTTCGATAAAAATCGGCGCGGCTTGTTTGAGCAAGTTCTCTTTCGGCGCGAAAAAATCATCATTGGCGTATAAAACTGCGCCGCCCAATTTCTCGCTCACTAAATCAATCAACTCGGTAAAATCCATAAAATTTATACTGTCTATTGTTATATCAGCAATGCGCCGGTCGGCTTTGCAGCAAATCGTCCTTGCTCATAAACTCTCACGCCGCGCACATATGTTGCTCCGACAACGCCGCGCAAATTCATTCCCGAATAGGGCGTGAGCTTGTTTTTGAATTCAATAATTTCAGGCACGACTTTGAATTCTTTTTCAGGTTGAAAAATTACAATGTCCGCATCATAGCCTCCTGCCAGGCGACCTTTGCGTTTATCCAAACCGGCTAACTTCGCAGGCGCATCCGACATCCATCGAGTCAATTCGCGCAGCCCGAAATTTCGCTTTTGCAGTTGCGTCCAGATTGCGGGCAAGCTGAATTGCAGAGCCGCGATGCCGCCCCACGCTTCGAGAAAATCACCCGTTTCCTGCAATTTCAAATTCGGCGTGCAGGGCGAATGGTCGGAAACAATCATATCAATTACGCCGTCCGCCAACGCCGCCCAAAGTTTTTCTTGATTTTCGCGCTCGCGCACCGGCGGACAGCATTTGAAATGAGTCGCGCCGTCGGGAATTTCTTCAGCCGCGAAGGTTAAATAATGCGGGCAGGTTTCAACTGTAATCGGTAATCCTTCTTCTCGCGCCGATTTCAATAAAGGCAAAACGTCGGACGATGAATGATGAACGATGTGAACACGCGCTCCGGTTTCGCGGCACAGGCGAATCATCAGCGCGACGGCTTCGTTTTCCGACGCTCGCGGGCGCGATTTGAGAAAGGTTTGATAATCTTGCGGACTGCTGCCCGCCAATTCTAAGGCGGCAGTTTCAATCGGTTCGGGAACTTCGGCGTGAACGAGCAAAACCGAGCCGAGCGCGGCTAACTCCGGCATCGCTTCAAGCAAATTTGATTCGGTAACGTGCGGAAATTCATCAACGCCTGAGTGAATCAAAAAACATTTGAAGCCGCGCACGCCCGCATTCAAAAGCGGTTTTAATTCGTGCGTGTTGCCGGGAATTACGCCGCCCCAGAAAGCCACGTCAACCCAGCATTTCCCTCGTGCCGCCGCGAGCTTTTGGGCAAACCCATCCGGCGTGGTAGTCGGCGGAATGCTGTTGAGCGGCATATCAACCAGCGTCGTTACGCCGCCCGCCGCCGCCGCTCTGGTTGCCGTCGTAAATCCTTCCCAATCGGTGCGTCCCGGTTCGTTAACGTGAACGTGCGCGTCTACCAATCCCGGCATCACCACCGCATCTCCCGCATCGACGAGCGGAGTTTGCGCCGGAACATTATCCCATTCGCCCAAAGCCGTAATGATTCCGTCGCAAATATGCACCGAAGCCGGACGAGTGGTTTCCGGCATTACGACCTGACGACTACGAATAATTAAGTCTAGCTTGTTCATTTATCTTTCGATGTGAATGTAATTGGGTAGATTCTAATTCAACATTCGCTTCCACCTTTTAGCTTAATTTTTTGGCGGCGCATAGGGAAACTGAACCCTCCGTTTCGAGGTTGAGAATCTTGCGTCCTAACCACTAGACGAATGCGCCTTAGACTAAGTAAAGCCTGTTTCTTTCACAGTATATAGTTGCTCGCCGGTTAATGCGAAATCTTAAGCGTTTCCGGCTTGATTTTTTAAATGACAGTTTTTCCTTTAATGGTTTACGATTAATTAACTGTCTTCCAATCTGCAGCCTAATTTTCTCTAAAGTTGACAGGCTTGCTGCGCGGAGATTTCATTTTCCGCGTTGAAAAAAGAAAATCTTGACAGTCGCATAGCCGAAGGTTTGCCCTGGCTAGTTTTTACGTTTCCTGAAATGGACTGGGAGAGGCTTATCAAATTTGCCAAAATATTTAATTTACAA
>JBPCRW010000097.1:0-7424 GCA_050996405.1 Pyrinomonadaceae bacterium
TTTCTTTTCGTTTTTTTTTCTCGTTGAAAAAGAAGCTTTAAACGGTTAAGAACCTCCTGCTTCGGCAAGCGGTTTTCTGGGCGGGCGACCCCCCCGCTGACGCAGGCGGTCCTGACCCGTATACTTCACTTTCGCGCGATTTGCTTTAACTGCTCGCGTGTGAAAATAGAACCGTCAATCTGGTCTGGAAAACTCATACTGAGAACATCAACGACAACGCGGGTTTTATAAACGTGGTTTTCAATTTCCGTCTCGGAAATGTAAGTCCGGTTGTTATCGTCCTTATAACCTTTGACTTGAAACGTCCGCAATTCTTTGCCGCTCGAATCGAAAAGATGCAGTTCGACCGGCAGATAATTGTCCGCCCGAAAAAACGCGGAAATCCGCGCGACCATCGAATGTTTGGCGGGAGCTAATTTGCCTTCGACTTCAAAAACATGCGAGCCGTTCAAATCTTTTTCTCCGATGAATCGGTAATTATATTTCGACCATTCGCCCAAAAGTTCCTGCGCCGGAACGCCGCCGAAAAACGATTTGTTCGTATTCGTTTCCCGAAATTGGTCGGTGCTTGAAACATAAGTGGTGATTACCGCGTCTTGGTCTTTCGGCTCGATAATTAAAGACGAAAGCTCGCTTTCTTCGACGGGTTTGACGATGTGCGTCAGCGTTGCCGTTTCGTTTTCGCGCTGCCTGCGCCAAACGTCAACTTCGTAAATTATCGCGGGTTCGGTTTCGGAAGTAATCGTAAAACGAAGACGGCTTTTGCGAAACGGCGCGGCATCGCGTTTCAAATACCCGGCGACGATTTGCTCGCCGCGCTCGCTTGATTTGCTCGCCGCGCTCGATTTAGAACTTGAAGGCTCATTTGAATTTTCTTCCGCTTTATGACAGCCGATTAAAAAACACGCGCTCAACAGCAGCAAAAAAATAGCCGTGCCTGTTTTCGCCCGTTTCAAACAATTTATCGAATTTATAAACTTCATTTTCCATCTGTTCTTTTCAATTGCCGACTTAGCATTTTCGTCAGTAACTAAATTTGCTCTGCCCGACGAGCCTGCCGTTTGCGTAAAACCTGACGGTATAATTTCCGCCAGCCGACGGATTACCGCCGAATTCTTCGGGAAAATTTACATATACCCATTCGTCGCGCACACCTTTTCTCCGCACTTTAAACGTCTTTTTATCCGGCGCGGTGACGACAAACAGAGTATTAAAACTGCCCCGCTCGCCGTATTTGTCGCGGATGCCGAGCGTCGCTCCCAGACCGTCCGGCGCGGTTGAAATTTGCCAATCCGCTTTTTTCGCGGAATTCCGCCTGCTTTGCGAATAACCGGAATTAGCCGCGATAACTAACAAAGCCAACATGCAGCTTAAGCAGAATAAACACTTTCGATTCGTATAATTTTTCATAAATTCTTCTCATAAAGATGCCCGCGATGCCGTAATTATTTCGGTTGCGGCAGGCGGTTTTAAAACGTTTGGCGCAAATGCGGCGCAAAGCGCGAGATGTCCGCCGCCAGCGTGCCGTGTTTGAAATGCCATGCGAAAGCATCAATCGGAATCACCCGTTCTCCTTTTCCTTTGAGAAATAAGTCAATGCGCCACATTCCTTTTCCCGTCGGCGGCTCTCTGGTAACGAACCGTTCGCTTCCGCGCGTCATCTGCAGCCCGGCGATGTTGTCCCAAGTCGTCTCAAGCGTGAAAGTCGTTTGGTTCAGCTTTACGCCTTCGGGCGAAACCGTCAGTTTTGCGCGTGATACAAGTAAATGCATCATCAATCCCAATGCTCCCAAAAAAGCACCCGCAATAAAACCCGCCTTGCGTTCGTCGGGCAACGGCGAAGTCAGCAGCGGCGTAAGCAAAAGGAAAATCGGGCTAATCACAATCCAAGGAATGAAACGGCGCAGCGGGCTGATATGATAAACTCTCTGCTCGCCGCCCCGCGCGAAATTTTGTGCGTAGCTCATAAAATACCTGTTGAATTTGGTCAAAAATTAAATCGTTTCTCTACGGTCAAAAAATTATTCGGAGTTCAGAGTTATCGTCTTTCCGCCGTCGCTTGCGCTTAAAGCGTAAACTCCGAATTTATATTTGAGACCAATCCGCATTATTCGGAAGAATAATCCGTCGCGTCGTGTGACGAATAATCAACGGCGGGTGCTTCGTATGAACCGCCGCTCGCTACGTCCGACGAACTGTCGTGAACTGCCATCTCGCTGCCGTATGTTCCCGCTTCGCCGTAATTATCGGCGGCATCCTGATGCGTCTCGGCACTACTGGCATAAGCGGCGGCGTTGTCCGTATCGCCCTGCGCCGCGTATTGTTCCGCGCCCTGAGCATAATAATCGGCATTGCTTTGTTCCCACGAAGCATTATTCATCTGCGCGGCTTCCGTGTCGGCTTGTCCTGTATGGTCCGCGCCGCCCGCGTTATAATCGGCGTTGCCCGTCGCGTAGGCGGCGTTAGCTGCGTCGTCGTGCGCCGCCGTCCAATTGCCCGCAGAGGCATCGGCGGCTTCTTGATTCTGGTAGGCATCCGCGTTCTGCTGCTGGTAACCCGCATTGTCAAGGTCGGTCGAATTACTGCCGTGCAGCATACTATTATCGCCCGCCGCGTATGATTCGTTTTCCGCCGTTTCGCGCGCCTGTTCCGCCGCCGTGTAATCGCCGGAAGCAACAAATTGATCGGAGGCGGTTTGCGCGTCGGCAGCGGCTTGAGCGTGCGTGTCGAGACCGTCGGCGGCATCATTCGCGCTGCTCGCGTCAAGATTAGTGCTTGCTCCCAAACCGGCAGCCGCGCCGGTATCCGCAACACCGCCATCGAAAGCAAACGGCGAAGCGTCTTCAGTTGTCGGCGCGGACGCGAAATCGTCGGCTGGCGCGGCGTAATCAGTCGAAGCGAAATCTCCGGCAGACGTTGAATCAACGCCGTCCGTCGCATCGTCTGATGTCCATAAATCGCCGCTCGCGTCCGAATCCGTGCCGGAAGCATCGAGCGCGCCGTCGGCGTTATCGTCAATCGGAACTGTAAAAATCTCTTCAATAATGGTCGTCTCCGAACCGTCCGCGGAAGGTTCGATAATCGTTACTACTTCGGTTGCGACTTCGGTTGTCGCCGTATCATTGTCTGGCATAATTTAAACTCCTTTTTGTATTTTTTCGGGCATCGGCGCGGGCGTTTTATTTCCCGACGATGCATTGTTTGATTGCTTTTTGATGATAATAACCTTTCCGCATTCCTTGTTTGGGCAGCGGACGGATATTTGTTGTTTTCCTTCGAGAATTTTCGACGGAACGCGCAACGGCGTTTGACAGGCGGAACATTTTATTCGTAAATCGCCGTTTGCCTTCGGCGGCGACTGGGATGCTGGTTTGGCGGCGGTTGTTGAATCTTGCACAGCCGTCGGTTTTCGCGCGACAGGCGCGTTCTTCTGCGCGGCAGTCGGAATTGACGCGGCGGGCGAAGGATTTTTCTGAACCAGCTGCGGCTTGGGCTGCTGATTCGGAGCGGCGACAGGTTTCGGCGCGGGCGGAACTGCTCCCGGATAACTTCTGATAACTGTCTGCCAGCGTTTCAAATCGGAATGAGCGGCAAAGTCCTCCATCACTTTCAAGCGGCGCGTGATATAAGGCGTTGAAGAAGTCGTCAGTTCGGATAATTTAGTAAATCCGTCGTCGCCCGCCGCCTGCTGTTCGAGCCACGCCTCGACGTTGATTTGACGATAGAGAACGACGGATTTGAGCGTCCAAGAGAGCAGCACGCGGCGGGCGATTTCTTCTTCGCCGACGGCGAGCAATCCGGCGCGGTCGGCTGTAATTTCGGCTTGCCGCGCCCACGCCAGAAGCGGCATTTCAATTGCGCCTTCGACCAGCGCGGTCGGACTTAAAACAGTTCCCAGCGCGCCGAACAATCCGTTGCCCATCAAACCTTTGCGTGGTCCCTGGTCGCCCATCAAAAACTTGATGACGGTTTTCCACAAAGCGTGTCCGGCGCGGCAATGTCCCATCTCGCGTGCGAACAAAAAAAGCAAATCCTGCTCGCGGAAATTCATCGCCAGTGCCGAGCCGATGATAACGAATGAATTTTCGTGGCTGCCGAACGTGCGGCAATCCCACATCACCTCGCCGGAAATATAAACTTCCGGCATACTCGGCATTCCTAAAATCCGCGCCGCCCGCACAGCCGTTTCGTAAATTTCCGGCAGTTGTTTTTCGCCGAGTCTGACGGCGTTAAAAGTCGATTCAATCCAGCGTCGTCCAACTTTATCGGAGATGGCTTGCGCCACCATAGTCAAAGGTTTTATCGAGCGCAGCGCGGACATCGCCTTGCCGTCTTCAGACCATTGAAAAGCCGAGCAATCAACCGCATATCCGGGCGCGAGCGGTCGCAACCAGCGGCATTGCGGGCAGACGATAATCTGCGGCGCGAGCCTTTGTCCGTCGCCTCCGCACCGCGAGCATTTAATTATCGCCGACGCTTGAATCGGCGCGGCAATCTGTTGATTCGGATAGGGCGCAATCTGCTGCTGATTTACATTTAGCGGCGAAAAATTTTCGTTAAATTGTGGCTGCCCGATTTGTTCAAAAGGCGTTTGCGAGTTTTGCTGTCGCGGCGGCGCGAACGGCGCGGGCGAAATAAACGGCGGCGGTTGTTGCGGGCGCGCGGTCGAAATCGGCGGCGTTGAAGCCTGCGTTCCGACAGCCGCCCCGCAATAAATACAGAATTTCGCGCCCGCGCTCGGTTGCTGATGTCCGTTGCGGCAAATCATTAAATTATTATTCGGCTCAACCATAATCGAATTTTCCTCTTTTCTGCGCGTCAGTCCGCGATTTAATTTTCCTTATCGGAAAGTTTTGTTTGTTTTGTGTAAAGCGATTTGGTCTAAAATTTCATCGAGAATTGTATCGGTTGAGTCATCCAATCCGTCGCAATTGATGTTTAATTTTTCAAAGCCGAGCGCGTTGTTGAGGAAAGCGATTTTAGCTTTAATTTTTGAACCTCTTTGCAGATATTTTTGCGGGTCTTTCAATACTAAAGAGATAAAATCGCTTCTCTTGATTCCGACCGTTATCGAATTTTTATAAGCGTTTTCAATATCTCGCCATTCGATTGTGCCAACGCCTAGAGTCCGGTCAAAAATTCCGTTTTCATCAATCACAATTCGCGGCTTTCCGGTTAAAGTTCGCTGCAAGAAAACAATCGCGCCAAGCCCGAAAAAGACAATGCCCGCCCAACCCCACAAAACTTCTTTTGAATCTTTTGCCTGCGTCACCATAAAAATTCCGCCCGCAACAAGAATTAAAAAAACTACGACATAAAAAATGTTTTTCGAGACAGAGTTTTTGACAATAAAATCATCCATTGGAATTAAATCTCCCGCACATAAATTATTCAAAATTTCTCGGCATCGTATTCCTAAAAATTCCTCGATAAATCTAGGGCTTGTCCTGACATTTATTTAGCACTGCCCCACCTAATTCAACCGCTTTCTTTTCGTCGGCTTGCGCCCGGTCTTTATCACCTTCTAGACAATAAATTAAGGCTCTCCCTACATAAGCGTAATAATCCTTAGGCTTTGATTGAATTGCTTTAGTGAAATCCGTCATCGCTGAATCCATGTCAGAGGTCACTCGGATTGTATAAATACCCCCGCGCTCAAGATAAATGTTGGGAAATTGAGGATTGAGTTCAATAACTTTGTTATAGTCGGCAACGGCTAAATCATTTTTACCTTGCCCAACATAAGTAAGCGCGCGATTATGATAAGCATCGGCATTTTGCGGATTAAACTTAATAGCTTTAGTAAAATCGTTAATGGCGAGGGCGAAGTCGTTTTCAATTTTTTTTGTATAATCACCCATGCGTTTTTGGAAAGCGGCAGGATCTTTGTGAATAAGATCAAGAACATCGCCGTTCAAGCCGGTTGTGTCAGCTATCCCTTGTTTTTGGTAAGCCAGCCCGCGTTTATTGTAAGCCTCGGCATTTCGCGGATTGGTTTGAATAGCTTTAGTAAAATCGGCAATGGCTTCGGCATATTTCTCGTTCTTATAATGAGCGTCGCCTTGCCGCAAATAATCTTCGGCGGTCGAAGTTTTCTGCGCGATCCCGTAATCCGCGCCGAAAATTATCAGTAAAATTACGCCGGTAATTATCGAGCTATTTTGGCTCTTAAACATTCTTTTTGGCTGTTTCATAAAATCTTCCTTTTTTCTTGCGTAATGGATTCCGGTTAAGCAAAACTAAGTAACCGGACAGAATTGTTATAAATGCGGAAGCCCGCGCGAAGACACACTTACTTCGCGCGTGTTTCCGCACTGATTCATCTATCAAATAATTCTGTCCAGTTACCTAACATAAATTTGGTCAATGCCTTCTTTCTGCAATTCGTCAACCAACCTTTCAAAATCCTCGACATAAATGTTTTCTTTGTTGTAAAAATTTATATCAGTTTTGCTTGCCGCTAAAGTTACTCTTTTATCAATTACCTTTGTTCCTTCTATAAAGAAGCCGTTTTCTTCGCGCTCTTTGAAAACCGATTGAAGTTTTTGAATTAATTCGCCTAATTCATAATCGGTTCCGTTCAAACTGATTTTTGGAGAACTTCCGCCTTTCACGATTTTTAGCCTCAGCAATAATGGATTTGGCTTTTTATCAGGAGGACCTACAATAAATCCCACATTCTTTCCAGTAAAACTTTTTTTCAAAATATCTTGGGTAATTTTCGTCTTGGTTTCTGTCGTAGTTTGAGAATCTCCCGAAATTGGTTGAAAAAAAACGGCAGGCGATTGAAAATAACCCGCAGAGGTTTGAACATAACCAAACCCGAATAGAGCAATACTCATCAATAGCGAAAAAGTTGTCACAAATCGTTGATTTTTCATATTTATTCTTCTCCTATATTGATTCCGGCTTGCGCCGAAATCCTGTTTTGAAATCTCTTTTTCCTTTATTTAAGGCGCATCTTTTTTGCACATACTGGGGTCTTTTTCAAGATTCTCGTAAATACAATTATCAAATTCGGTGGTTGCGCCCGCCACTCTCATTCTCACAAGATCATTTTTCTCTAAGAGCTTGTTTGGAAATTCAAAGCGTTTGGACAAATTGGAAAATTTACCGCAGATAAACGCTAATTGAAGAAGATATTCACTGATTTATTCGTTTTCATCCGTGTTTATCTGTGGTAAAAATGCGCTTTCTCCCTCTCATTCTTAATTTCCAAACAGGTTCTGAGACAATTTATCGGGCGACGAAGTTATAAACAATAATGCCGGAGACTTGAACCTTTTTCCCCGCCAAAATTGTCGGGCTGAATGTGCTGGCGCGAGCCGCTTCTTCGGCTGCCTCTCTGAACAGCGGGTCTCCGCTGACGGCATGAGCGGTCAACACATTTCCGTCCGCATCAATTGTTACCGCAACATTTACAC
>JBPCRW010000144.1:0-10623 GCA_050996405.1 Pyrinomonadaceae bacterium
GAATGAAACAATCGCAAAATCCAAAATTCAAAATCCAAAATCCAAAATTAGAATATTATGGGACAAAAAGTTCATCCATACGGCTTTCGGGTCGGATA
Source organism: Pyrinomonadaceae bacterium (assembly GCA_050996405.1). Classification (GTDB taxonomy): domain Bacteria; phylum Acidobacteriota; class Blastocatellia; order Pyrinomonadales; family Pyrinomonadaceae; genus JBPCRW01. Next base: position 99 of record JBPCRW010000144.1, read on the forward strand.
CAACAAAGACTGGCACTCGCACTGGTTCGCTAAAAAAGAATTCGCCGAATATCTCGCAGAAGATATGGAGTTAAAACGCGGCTTGAAAAAGCGTTTTACCGGCGCGGGAGTTTCGCACATTGATATTGAACGCGCCGCCAATCGTTTGAAAATTATTATTTATACTTCACGTCCGGGAATTATCATCGGGCGCAAAGGTTCGGAAATCGAAAAGCTGAAGGAAGATTTAGCAAAGAAAACCGGACGCGAAGTTATCGTTTCGATTCAAGAAGTTTTAAAGCCGGAACTGAACGCGCAGTTGCAGGCTGAAAAGATTGCACAGCAGTTGGAAAAACGAATCGCTTTCCGACGCGCGATGAAAAAAACCATCGAAGAATCAATTCGATTCGGCGCGCAGGGAATCAAAGTGATGATTGCCGGACGCTTGAACGGCGCGGAAATCGCCCGCACGGAATGGACTTTAGAAGGACGACTTCCGCTTCACACTTTGCGCGCCGATATTGATTACGGATTTGCCGAAGCGTTAACGACTTTTGGAATTATCGGTGTGAAATGCTGGATTTATCGCGGCGAAATTTTAGACCCGAATGCGTCAATCGCGCGGGGAACGACAACCGACCCGATTAACGAGCCGAAAACAAACGAGAGAGGTCGCGGCGGTCGTCCGCAGCGTCCGCGTCGTGACCGGGATGATAGAGGCGGGAGAAGTTAAAACGGTAATTGGTAATTAGTAATAAGTAATAAGTTCAAACCTATTACCTATTACCCATTACTTATTACTTATTACGGAGTAAGTAACTATGTTAATGCCGAAAAAAGTCAAACACCGGCGGGTGATGAAAGGTCGTATGCGGGGCGTGGCTTCGCGCGGCGACAAATTAAACTTTGGCGATTTTGGACTGAAAACTTTGGAATCCGGCTGGATTACAGACCGCCAAATCGAAGCCGCGCGTATTGCAATGACGCGCCATATCAAACGCGGCGGAAAAATCTGGATTCGGATGTTTCCCGATAAACCAATTACGAAAAAGCCTGCGGAAACCCGTATGGGCAGCGGCAAAGGCGCGCCCGACCACTGGGTCGCCGTCGTCAGACCGGGCAGAGTTTTGTATGAAATTCAAGGTGTCACCGAAGAATTGGCGCGTGAAGCGTTGCAGCTTGCGGCGCAGAAACTTCCAGTCAAAACGAAATTCGTTAATCGTGCCGACTTGGAAGGGGGACTGGTTTAAAAATGAAAGTTAAAGACCAAATGGAACAGCTTCGCGGAATGAGCGTCGAAGAATTAAAAGAACAATCCGACGGTTTAAAAGAATCGCTCTTTCGCCTGAATTCCAGAAAAACTCTCGGAGTCGGCGAAGCGGTCAATAATCTGCGAAGCGAAAGAAAAACTCTGGCGCGGGTCAATACTTTGATTCAACAGAAAGAGCCTAAAGTTAAAGGTAAAAGGGCGAAAGTAAAAAGCTAAAATAAAAAGAAATGCCAAGTAAGAAGAAAGAAACAGAAGAAACGCAGGCGGAAGCAACGCCGCGCGCGACGGAAACATCCGAAGAAACTTCAACCGAAGCAAAGGCGGCTGGTTCGGCGGACGCGACGGAAGAAAAACCGAAAAGAACGCGCAAGACGAAAGCCGATAACGCGCCGGAAGAACCTTCGTTCGTTGACAGTATAATTGACACGGTTTCTTCGGTGGTCGGAAGTGTCGCCGAAACGGTTGGCAGCGTTGCGACAACAATTACCGACGCGGTTGGAATCACCGGCGGCGATGAAACTGTAAAAGTTAGCGGCGGCAATCGAGCGCAGAGAATCGGTGTCGTGACCAGCGACAAGATGACGAAAACCGTTGTCGTGCGGGTTGACCGTTTGATTAAACATCCAAAGTATCGCCGTTACGTGCGCCGCAAAAAACAATTTATGGCGCACGACGAACTCGGCGCGACAACCGGCGATAAAGTGCGGATTGTCGAAACCCGCCCGCTTTCCGCCCGCAAACGCTGGCGTGTGATTGAAATTGTGCAGAAGGCAGCAAAATAGTAATTGGTAATAAGTAATTAGTAATTAGTCAAAAGCAAAACCAATTACCAATAACTAATTACCTATTACGTGAACGGAGTGAACAGATATGATTCAGATGCAGACCTCTTTGACGGTCGCGGATAATTCAGGGGCGAAACGGGTTGAAATGATTGCTTCAATCGGCGGTTCGACCGGCACGAAGGCATCTATCGGCGACAAAATTAAAGTTACGGTTAAAGAAGCCGCGCCGGATGGAACGGCGAAAAAAGGAAAAGTTTACAGCGCGGTCGTCGTCCGAACGCGCAAGGAAATTCGGCGCAAAGACGGCAGCTATATTCGCTTTGACGAAAACGCCGCCGTGCTTATCAAAGACGACGGAACGCCGGTCGGGACGCGCGTTTTCGGACCCGTCGCCAGAGAATTGCGCGAAAAGAATTTTATGAAAATCGTGAGCCTCGCGCCGGAGGTAATTTAAGTAAAAAGTAAAAAGGCAAAAGTAAAAATTGCGCCGACTTACTGGCATTACTTAAAAAAATAGAAAAATGAAGACAGTTAAAAAAGGAACAACCCGCAGCAGAATTAAAAAAGGCGATACCGTAGTTTTTATCGCTGGGAAAGAATATAATCGCTACGATTCAAACGGCAAAAGAAAACCGTTTAGCGGACAGGTAATCGCCGTTGACCCGCGCGACGGAAAAGTAAAAGTCGAAGGCGCGATGATTATCAAAAAACATCAACGCCCCGTTCCGCAAATGAACCGCGAAGGCGGAATTATCGAAAAAGAAGCGTGGGTAAATATCTCAAATATCGCCCTGCTTGACCCCGAAACGGGCAAGCCGACGCGGGTTCGTTATGAAATCAGAGACGGGAAAAAAGTTCGCGTGGCGAAAAGCGGGAAAGTAATCGGGGAAAAAGTTAGGGCGGAAAAATCGGCAAAAGCCGACAAATCCGAAAAGGCTGGGAAAAAAGAAAAGAAACCGGCAAAAAAAGCCGCGAAGGAAGAAGAATAGTTTGAGGTTTGGAAACGGAAATAAAGTTTCTGGTTTCTAATTTAGGGTTTCTGGTCGAAAATAACTAGAAACCAAAAACCGGAAACCTTAAAGCCGAGACCCAGACAGCAAAACAGGAACTCAAACAATGGCTAGATTAAAAGATAAATACAAAAACGAAATCGCGCCGTCGCTCGCCAAAGATTTTGACATCAAAAATTCGATGGCGATTCCCAAGATTGAAAAAGTCATCGTCAATATGGGGGTCGGCGAAGCTATCGCCAACGCGAAAATTCTTGATACGGCGGTTGAAGAATTACGCTCGATTACCGGACAAAAACCGGTCGTGACAAAGGCGAAAAAATCAATCGCTTCGTTTAAATTGCGGCAGGGGATGCCAATCGGAGCGATGGTCACTTTGCGCGGCGAGAGGATGTATGAATTTCTCGACCGTCTGATTTCAGTCGCGCTGCCGCGTGTGCGAGATTTTCGCGGAGTTTCGCCGAAGGCTTTTGACGGGCGCGGAAATTACACGCTCGGCGTGCGCGAACAGCTTATTTTTCCCGAAATTGACTTTAACAAAGTCGATAAAACGCGCGGGATGAACATTTCAATCGTGACTACGGCACGCACTGACGAACAGGCGAGAGCTTTGCTGAAAGGACTCGGAATGCCGTTTCGTCAATAGGATTTTGGAGAAATAAAAAATTATGGCGAAGATTAGTAAAGTCGTCAAAAACGAAAAACGCAAAAAATTGGTCGCGCAATACGCCGAACGCCGTCTGGAATTGAAAAAGGTTATCAACAACCCGAAATCAACGCCGGAACAGGTTGACGAAGCGGTCATGAAACTGCAAAAAATGCCGCGTGACGCAAGCGCGGCGCGCGTTCGCAACCGCTGTTCGCAAACGGGGCGCACACGCGGTTACTTGCGAAAGTTCGGAACATCGAGAATCGCCCTGCGCGAACTTGCTCTGCGGGGACAAATTCCGGGCGTGGTGAAATCGAGTTGGTAATTCGATTTTAGATTTTGGATTGGCAGAAGATGCGAGGTTAATCCAAAATCGCAAATCCAAAATCCAAAATAGTTTGACGGAGTAAAAAGTAAAATGACAGATCCAATTGCCGATATGCTGACGCGAGTGCGAAACGCGATTGCCGCGAAACACACGCGGGTTGACATTCCGGGCTCAAAACTGAAAGCGGAAGTCGCGCGAATCTTGAAAGAAGAAGGCTACATCAACAATTTCGTCACCAAGGGCGAAGGCGTGAAATATTCGATTCGCATTTTCCTGCGCTACGATGCCAAAGGGACTTCTTCGATAACGCATTTGTCGAGAGTTTCGCGTCCCGGTCGTCGCGTGTATGTCGGCTCAACCGAAGTGCCGCGCGTTCTCGGCGGCTATGGAATCAACATCGTCTCGACCTCGAAAGGTTTGATGAGCGGAAAAACTGCCCGTAAGGAAAAAATGGGCGGCGAAATTTTAGCGGAAATTTATTAGGTAATAAGTAATAGGTAATAAGTAATAGGTTTAATGCCAATTACCAGTTACCAATTACCAATTACCAATTACTGAGGGAAATATGTCTCGTGTTGGAAAAAAACCGATTACTATACCGTCCGGCGTGACCGTGACGATTAACAATAAGGAACTGGAAGTTAAAGGTCCGAAAGGAACTTTGAAAACTCCGATTCCGGCGGGAGTATCATTCAAACAGGAAGATGGCGCGCTAATTGCCGAACGCAGCAATGACGATTTATCGGCGATGCACGGTTTGGCGCGCGCGTTAGCAAATAACGCGGTGGTCGGCGTGACTGAAGGCTTTAAAAAGGAAATGGATTTGGTCGGAGTCGGTTACAAAGCGGACGTGCAGGGCAAAAAAATTGTTTTCGCGCTCGGCTATTCGCATCCGGTCGAATATCCTCTGCCGGACGGAATCGAAGCTAAAGCCGAAAGAGTGCCGACGAAAACATCAATCAATCAATATCAATTAACGTTGACGTTAAGCGGGATTGACCGTCAAAAACTCGGACAAGTCGCGGCGGAATTGAATCGCCTTCGCAAACCCGACCCGTATAAAGGAAAAGGCTTACGCTACGCCGATAAGTATTACAAATTGAAACCGGGCAAAACCGGAAAGTAATGGTGAATTGTAAATGGTGAATGGTGAATTAAAAACAAATTCCATTCATCATTCACCTCTCACCATTCACCATTAAAAAGATTATGGCACAAAGAGATAGAGCAGGAATTCGACGCGCGGTTCACGGGCGTATCAGAAAAAAAGTCAGCGGAACGCAGGATCGTCCGCGTTTAGCGATTTTTCGCAGCGTGAGTCATATTTACGCGCAGGTGATTGACGACGAAAACGGGAAAACGCTGGCTTCGGCTTCGACCGTCGAAAAAAATTTGAAAAGTTCAACGGGCGGAAACATCGAAGCGGCGAAAACGGTCGGGAAGAAAATCGCCGAACGCGCTCTGGCGGCGGGAATTTCAAACGTCGTTTATGACCGCGGCGGCTACGTTTATCACGGGCGCGTCAAAGCCCTGTTTGAAGCGACGCGCGAGGCGGGTTTGAATAAAAACGAACAGCAGGCTGAAGCAGCAAAAGAAGAAAGTAATGAAAAAGAATAATAGTATTTCCGCACAGAGTTTGAATCTGAAAGACCAGTTAATTTCGATTAACCGCGTGACGAAAGTGGTCAAAGGCGGTAAAAATATGTCGTTTGCCGCGCTGGTCGTCGTCGGCGACGAAAACGGTCACGTCGGTTTCGGCACGGGCAAAGCGCGCGAAGTTCCGACGGCTATAAAAAAAGCCATCGAAGCGGCGAAGAAAAATTTGATTCGCGTGCCGCTGATTGAAGGCACGCTGCCGCATCCGATGATTGGCGAATACGGCGCGGGGCGCGTGCTTTTAAAACCGGCGGCGGAAGGAACGGGAGTTATCGCAGGGGGCGCGGTGCGCGCGATTCTGCAATCGCTCGGCGTTCACAATGTGAGAACGAAAGTTCTCGGTTCAAACAATCCGCACAACGTTATTCGCGCGACTTTTAACGGTTTGACCAGAATGAAAGACCCAATGGAAGTAGCGCGTCTGCGCGGAAAACAAGTAGAAGAAATTTCGTAGTCATTTATCAAAAGATTTTGTTCGGTGATAAATGATAAATGGTAAATGTTATGGCAGAGAGAAAAGAAACAAACGGCGGAAAGATAAAAATTCAGTATTACCGGAGTTCAATCGGTTACTCGACAAAGCAAAAGACGATTGTTAAAAGTTTGGGAATTACAAAACTCAATCAAACCGTTGAGTGTCCCGACAATCCGGCAATGCGCGGCGTGGTCGCCAAAGTTCCGCATCTTTTGAGAATTGTGGAATAAAATGGTGAATGGTGAGCGGTAAATGGTAAATGTGTGATTATCAATTCACCATTTACCATTTAGCATTTACAATTGATTTACGAGGAAATTAGAAATGGCTATCGGATTAAATAATTTGCATCCCACGCCGGGAAGCACGCATAAAAAGAAAAGAGTCGGGCGCGGTCCCGGTTCGGGTTTGGGCAAAACCGCCGGACGCGGAAACAAAGGACAGAAATCGCGTTCGGGTTATTCGAGCAAATCGGGTTTTGAAGGCGGGCAGATGCCGTTGCAGCGCCGTTTGCCGAAACGCGGATTTACCAACATTTTCAGGAAACAATGGCTGGAAATCAGCCTGGCGAAACTCGAAGAAAGTTTTAACGCGGGCGACGAAATCACGCCGGAAATTCTGCACCAGCGCGGTTTAATTAAAAAAGCTAAACACGATTTAGTGATTTTAGGCAACGGCGACGTGACCAAAGCTCTGAAAATTTCCGCGCATCGTTTTACCAAAAACGCGAAAGACAAAATCGAAAAAGCGGGCGGAAACGCCACCGAAATAGTCAAAAATCCAAAGCCCGATGTTCAAGGTTAGTAATCGGAGTTGACTTTGGACTCCAGACTTTAAGACTATGGACTTTTAGAGAGGATTTATGGAAAAGTTTTTTGCCGCCATCCAGAATATGTTCAAGATTGCCGAGTTGCGGAAACGCATCCTTTTCACGCTCGGAATGCTGGTCATTTACCGACTCGGCGCGCACATCTCGTCTCCCGGAGTCGATAAAGTCAAACTTGATGCCGTCTGGGGACAGGTCAGCGGAACGCTTTTGGGAGTTTTGGACCTTTTCTCCGGCGGAAACTTTCGCACGATTTCGGTCTTCGCGCTCGGTGTCACACCGTATATTACTGCCTCGATTATCATTCAATTGCTGACGGTTTTATATCTGCCGCTGAAAAAAGTTCAAGAGGAAGGCGAAGTCGGGCGGCAAAAAATCACACAGTGGACGCGCTATCTGACAGTCGCGCTGTGCGCGGTGCAAACGTTTTTTGTGGCGACGTGGCTGAAAAATAACGGAGTTATCGGGGCTGGCTGGTGGGCGACTTTAATGATTGTCGTCACCTTAACGTCGGGAACAATTTTCGTGATGTGGCTCGGCGAGCAAATCACCGAGCGCGGCATCGGAAACGGTATTTCGCTGTTGATTTTTGCGGGTATCGTTATCGGTTTGCCGCGCGGCATTATGCAAATTTCCGAACGAATCAGCGCGGGCGACCCGACGCAGACGCTCGGCGTTTTATTTCTGGGCGCGGCGTTGATTGCGCTGACCGCTTTAATTGTGTATGTCGAATCGGCACTCAGGCATGTTCCAATCAGCTACGCCAGCCGTCGCGTCGGTAATCAGGTTTATCGGGGGCAGGAAACCAGCCTGCCGCTGAAAATAAATATGGGCGGCGTGATTCCGGTAATTTTCGCGTCGTCCGTTCTGGCGATGCCGCAGACGCTTTTTTCCGCGCTGCCGGCTAATCCTGCAACTCCCGACGCGACCTGGAACAAAGTTTATGCGTTTTTCCAGCAGTTTCACGGCGGCGACCCGTATTACGAACTGGTTTTTCTCGGATTGATTGTGCTGTTCACGTTTTTCTATATCACAATTCAGTTCAACACGGACGACGTGGCGGATAATTTGCGAAAATCCGGCGGCTTTATTCCGGGCATTCGACCGGGCGCGCAGACGGCGGATTATTTAAATTATATTCTGACTCGCCTGACGGCGGTCGGCGCGCTTTATCTGGCATTTGTCGCTTTCGTTCCGCAGCTTTTGCTGAACGGGCTGCACGTCGGAAGATTACCGTTTATCGGTCCGCAGCTTGATAATTTCCTTACTTCGACATCGGGTTTAAGCTGGATTCCGACCGGCTTGGGCTATCAATTTTATTTCGGCTGCACGTCGCTGCTGATTCGCGTCGGCGTGGCGATGGACACCGTCGCCCAAATCGAAGCGCAGCGTGTGATGCGGAATTACGAAGGATTTTTGGGCGCGGGTTCGCGCCTTCGCGGGCGGCGAACGTAAAAGAAAATAGGACGCGGACAAACACGGATTTCAAGAGATTTTCACGGATAAAAAATTGTTTAAGAAATCCGTGCCAATCCGCCGAGGTCAGCGAAAATCCGCGTCCCATTTTCTTTAAAATAATGAGCAAAATTATCGTTTTAATCGGCGCGCCCGGCGCGGGAAAGGGAACGCAGGCAAGACTTTTGGAAGAACGGCGCGGCATTCCGCAAATCTCGACCGGCGATATGTTCCGCGAAATGAAAAATGCCGACACGCCGCTGGCAAAAGAAGTTCAGGCGATTATGGCTTCGGGAAAACTGATTTCCGACGAACTAACTTTTCAGATTGTTAAAGACCGCACCGCGCGCGAAACCGGAACGTATATTTTGGATGGTTTTCCGCGCACGATTCTGCAAGCCGAAATGCTCGAAATGCTGGCGCGGGAACAGGGCAGGGAAATTCAAACGATTCTGGTTGATATTCCGCTCGAATTTTTGGAGAAACGAATGACCGGACGGCGCAGTTGTCCGGTCTGCGGCGAGATTTACAATATCTATTTCAAACCGCCGAAAGTCGAAGGCTTTTGCGATTTTCATCCCGACGTGCCGCTCGCGCATCGCGCCGACGACACGGAAGAAAAAGTTAAGGTGCGGCTTTCGACTTATGACGAGCAGACAAAACCACTGCTTGATTATTACGAAAAATCTGGACGTTTGCGGAAAGTGAACGGCGACCGCGAAACGGAAGAAGTTTATACGGATTTGGAAAGACTGATTTAGTAATTAGTAATTGGTCTTAAGAAAAGTCGAAGCTACTAATTACTTATTACCAATTACTAAAATGGATTCGAGAGTTGCCGAAGTTTTCAGCACACTGAGCCAGGTTTTATTTGGAAAGCGAATGATTATCGCCAAATCGAAAAAAGATTTAGACAAGATGCGTGAAGCGGGCGAGTTGATTGCGGAAGTCCGCGAAACGCTGCGCGGAATGATTGAAGTCGGCGTTACTTCGCTCGAATTAAACCAAGCCGCCGAGAAAATGATTCGGGAACGCGGGGGAATTCCTTCATTTATCGGCTATCATGGTTTCCCGTTTGCGATTTGCGCGTCATTAAATGAACAGGTTGTTCACGGTTTTTCAAACAACGCGCCTTTGAAAGAAGGCGATATTATTTCGATTGATGTCGCGGCAAGTTATAACGGTTTTGTCGGCGATACGGCTTTTACCGCGCCGGTCGGAAAAGTCAGCGATGCGGCGGCGCAGCTTTTGCGCGTTACGGAAGAATGTTTGTATTTCGCCATCGAGCAGTGCCGCCCGAATAAACGAATCGGCGATATAGGTTTCGCCATTCAATCGCACGCCGAAAAATTCGGTTACGGCATTGTGCGCGATTATGTCGGACACGGCATCGGACGCAGTATGCACGAATCACCGCAGATTCCCAATTACGGGCGAGCGGGAACAAAGGAAAAAATTCGCGCCGGTTACTGTTTTGCGATTGAGCCGATGGTCAATATGGGAACACACGAAACAAAAGTTTTAGCCGATAAATGGACGGTAATTACAAAAGACGGAAAACCGAGCGCGCATTTTGAACACACGGTTGCCGTTTTGGAAACGGGACCCGAAATTTTGACGCTGACGAAAGAGCAGAAAGCTGCGTCAAATAGAGGCAAAAGCGAAAACATCGCGGCTTAACTTGAATAAAGCGAAAAAAAAGGCTAACATTTAAGGTTTGTCCAACCAGAAATTTAGTTGGCTTAGAATGCTTTATATTTTATGTCGAAAGAAGAAGCGATAGAGGTTATTGCAACCGTGCTGGAAACTTTGCCCAACGCGATGTTTAAAGTCGAACTCGAAGGCAACAAACATCAAGTTCTGGCGCATATTTCCGGCAAAATGCGAAAAAATTTTATTCGGATTCTGCCGGGCGACCGCGTTCAGGTTGAGCTTTCGCCCTACGATTTAGCTCGCGGGCGAATCACCTATCGCTACAAATAACTATTTTATCGGCGGAATAAATTCGCTGTTAAAGATAAAAGCCGCGTTTGAAGACGGGCAGGGAAGGGTTAAAAAATGAAAGTTCGTCCTTCAGTAAAGAAGATGTGCG
>JBPCRW010000147.1:0-36631 GCA_050996405.1 Pyrinomonadaceae bacterium
TCAAAATTGATATTGAAGGTTACGAAATGCACGCCTTGCGCGGCGCGGAGAAAACTTTGCGGAAATTTCAGCCGCGTCTTTTTATCGAAGTCGGTTACACGCGGTTGATTGAAAACGGAACGAGTCCCAATGAAATGGTCAAATTTTTGCAGGCTTTGAACTACACCATTTATCACGCCGAAATGGAGGAGGAAATTAACGCCGATTACGATTTTTCTCCTTTGGGCGAGAACGCGATTGATGTATTCGCCATTGTCGAAAAATAGCTTCATTAGTCACTTTTTTAGAATCACGAATGCCATCAGAACAAAACACAAACGCTCTCTATCTCTGTTATTTCGGATTGCGCGAACCTCTCGTGCAAACGCAGGTTTTGCCGTATTTGCGCGAAATAAAAAAGATAAATGGAATGAAAATCAGCCTGCTCACTTTTGAAGTTAATTTCAAAGAAATCTGGACAAGCGAAAATATCGAAAAGCAAAAAAAAGAATTAGCCGCCGAAGATATTGACTGGTATTGCTTGGCGTATCATAAAACGCCGTCCGTTCCCGCCACTTTTTACGATACTTTAGCCGGAGCATTTAAAACTTGGAAATTGATACGCAAAAAAAACATTGACGTGCTGCACGCGCGGGTTCATATTCCGGCGTTGATGGGCGCAATCGCCAAAAAGCTGAGTCGCCGGAAAACAAAATTGATTTTCGATATTCGAGGTTTTTTTCCCGAAGAATATACGGACGCGGGAAGCTGGAAAAAAAACGGCTTAATTTATCGAACCGTTAAAATTATAGAAAAATGGCTTTTGAAGGAAGCCGACGGTTTTGTCGTTTTAACTGAAAAGGCGCGCGCGATTCTTTTTCCCGAAAGCAAAGAAACGGGTTTTGACGCGGCGGGCAGACCGGTCGAAGTCATTCCATGCTGCGTGGATTTGAGAAGATTTGAAATTTCCGGTGAACAATCGAAACGGGAAATTCGCTCGCAGTATAATCTTGAAAACAGATTTGTGATAACTTACATCGGCTCGTTCGGAAGCTGGTATTTAGCCGACGAAATGGCGGATTTATTATCCGCCTCGCTCCGGCAAGATGATAAAACTTTCGCCTTAATTTTAACGCAGAGCGCGCCGGAAATAATGACAAAAAAACTTGTGGCGCGCGGATTTACCGAAAACGACTTTCTGGTTAAGAAGGCTTCGCACGGCGAAATTCCGCGTTTTTTAAGCGCGTCCGATGCGGCTCTTTCGTTTATAAAACCCTGTTATTCCAAACTTTCTTCGTCTCCGACCAAGATTGCCGAATATCTGGCAAGCGGAACGCCGGTTGTCGCCAACAGCGGAGTCGGCGACATCGAAGAACAAATCGAAGGCGACGGCGTTGGCGTAATAATCGAAAATTTCAATCAGGAAAGTTATCTCGAAGCATTGCAAAAAATTAAGGAAATGGAAGACGGCAATTTAAGTGAAAAGTGCAAAACCAGCGCGTTAAATCGCTTTGACCTTGAAAGAATCGGAGGAGAAAAATACCGCAGGCTTTACCGCAGACTTTTGCAAAAGTAAATCCCGACTGTTAAAATTTCAACTTTGCGCTAATTAGAAATAAAATCGCAAGTTTTATCAATGAAAGTTTTAGCAGTTGTTCACAGTATTTACAACACCTCACCCGGACAAAGATACCGCATCGAACAATGGGAAACTATTTTGAAGGATTTCGGCGTAGAAATTGATTACGCGCCGTTTGAAACCGCCGAGTTAAACGATCATCTGTATAAAAAAGGCAGGACATTTCAAAAATCCAGAATCGTTATCGGTTCTGTAATAAATCGGCTTCGGACGCTTTTAGATACCAGAAAATATGATCTGGTTTATGTTTTCCGCGAAGCATCTCTGATTGGTCCGGCATTTTTTGAGAAAATTATTAAGCGGCAAAATGTCCCGATTGTCTATGATTTCGACGACGCTATTTTTCTTCCGAATGTCAGTGCCGCCAACGCTAAATTTAGATTTTTAAAGTTTCCGAATAAAACCGCCGTGATTTGCCGTTTGGCGACGCACGTTACGGTCGGCAATAATTTTCTGGCGGAATATGCCCGCCAATTTAATCACAATGTATCAATTATTCCTTCGACAATTGATACAACCAAATATGTTCCACGCGCTGATTATAAGATAATATCAAGTCCGACAATCGTATGGAGCGGCAGCATCACGACTATTCAGCATCTACAGACGCTCAGTCCGGCTTTACAAAAACTTGCCAAACGGGAAAAATTTAAGCTGCGGGTAATCGGCGCGGCTGATTTTCATTTAGACGGCGTAGGAGTTGAAAATATTCGCTGGAATTCTGAAACCGAATCAGCCGATTTGCGTCAGGGCGATATTGGAATTATGCCTCTGCCAAACGATTTATGGAGCAAAGGAAAATGTGGAATGAAGGCTTTGCAATATATGGGAACGGCGATTCCTACCATCTGCTCGAATGTTGGCGCGAACACGGAAATTATCCGCGACGGAGAAAACGGTTTTTTGGCTGCAAATGAAGAAGAATGGCTGGAGAAATTAACAAAGCTGCTTCACTCCGCCGAGTTGCGCTGCCGAATCGGAAAGGCGGCGCGCAAAACCGTCGAACAAGAATATTCGGCTGAAGTTCAAGTACCGAGAGTCTATGAAGTTTTTGAAAAAGCGGTGAACACACAAAAACATAGAAATGGATAAATTATTAGCATTATTAGTATTTATCACAGCAATCGGCGTGGCGATTTTTGCATATCCTGCCGGACCGTTAGCCGTCTTATTCGGTTCGGTCTTTACCGTTATTGTCGTTTTCCTAATCAACCGAAATTTTGAAGGAAATGAAAAAATCTTTTTACGAAGATTATTTCTAATAGCACTTTTGCTGAGAGTAGGACTTGCGGCGGCGACTTATGTCTTCGGCTGGCAGGAATTTTTCGGCGGCGACTCAAATACATATGATAACGCCGGTTACGCTTTGTATAATTCGTGGTTCGGATATTCTTCGGAAATAAATTCATATTATCTTAGTTTCGCGTCGAGAAATTCGGGAAGCGGTTTCGGAATGGCGTATATCGTCGCCGTCATTTATTCGGTAGTGGGGCGAAATCCTCTCGCCATACAGCTTTTTAACTCGATTCTCGGTGCGGCGACGACCTGTTTGATTTATGTTTGCGCTCAAAACATTTTCAAGAATAATCGAGTTGCAAAAGTTTCCGCTATTTTCGTGGGCGTTTTCCCGTCGCTTATTCTCTGGTCATCGCAGGGACTTAAGGACGGTATTATTTGTTTTCTTCTCGCGCTGGCAATGAATACTCTTTTTTCTATTCAAAGGAAATTCAGTTACCGCGATATTATTTTGCTATTAATAAGTTTGTCAGGTATTTACACACTTCGTTTTTATATTTTCTTTGCCTTTGTAGTCGCAATTTTTGGCAGCTTTTTTCTCGGAACACAAAAATCGGCGGCATCAATCGGAAAACAGATCGTCATTTTGGTGATGATAACTCTGGGATTAACTTATCTAGGTGTTTTACGGAATGCTCAGACAAATTTGGATACGTATGGAAATTTAGAACGTCTGCAATTAAGCCGCTTAAACCAGGCAAAATCAGCCGAATCGGGATTTGGACAAGATATAGATGTTTCAACTCCAGCCGGTGCCATTCAGGTTCTGCCGTTAGGTTTGGCTTATTTGATGCTCGCGCCTTTTCCTTGGCAAGTGACAAATTTCCGACAAGCTATAACTTTGCCGGAGCTGCTGGTTTGGTGGGGGATGATTCCTTTTTTGATAAGCGGTGTTTGGTATACTTTGAAAAACAAATTGCGCGCGGCGATTGCCGTCATTCTCCTGACGTTATTATTGACGATTTCCTATGCGATTTTTCAGGGAAATGTTGGAACGGCATACCGGATGCGGGCGCAAATGCAGATTTTCTATTTTATTTTTATCGGTGTTGGCTACACTTTGTGGAAAGAAAAACGCGAGAATCAAATGCTCGCGGCAAAAACTCGAAAACAAAGGAATTTACAGTAACGAGCATTGATGGGAAACAGGGACTTTCAATAATTTTCTAATGTGTGGAATTGTCGGTTTTATAAATTCGGGTTCAAGGGATGCCAATCGTCAGATTCTGGAACGGATGAATCGGTGCATCACGCACCGCGGTCCTGACGAAGACGGTTTTTATGTGAAAGAAAATGTCGGCTTGGCGATGCGGCGGCTTTCGATTATTGATTTAAAGGGAGGGCAACAGCCGATTTTTAATGAAGATAAAACGAAGGCGATTGTTTTTAACGGCGAGATTTACAATTTTCAGGAACTGCGTGAAGATTTGGAAAAGCGCGGGCATAAATTTTATACTCGCTCCGATACGGAAGTTATTATTCATCTCTACGACGAATACGGCGCGGACTGTGTAAATTACTTGCGCGGAATGTTCGCTTTTGCGATTTGGGATGAAGCTGATAAATCACTTTTTATCGCCCGTGACCGACTTGGGAAAAAGCCGCTGCTTTATTCATTTCAGCCGAACGGCGATTTGATTTTCGGCTCGGAATTTACCGCGCTTTTGTCACATCCGGCGATTTCGCGCGAAGTTGATTTTGAAGCGATTGATAGCTATTTATCATATCTCTGCGTTCCCGCGCCGCTGACCGCCTTTCGGCAAATCCGCAAACTCGCGCCCGCGCACTGGCTTCGTTGGAAAGACGGCGAAATTGAAACAAAGCGATACTGGCAGCCGGATTTTTCAAAGAAAATAAAAATTTCCGAAGAAGAAGCGATTAAGGAAACAACTAGGATTCTGCGCGAATCTACAAAGCTGCGAATGATTGCCGAAGTTCCGCTGGGCGCGTTTCTGTCGGGCGGCGTTGATTCTTCAATGGTTGTCGCGCTGATGGCAGAGGAGAGTTTGCGACCCGTCAAAACATTTTCCATCGGCTTTGAAGAACAGGATTTCAGCGAACTGAAATACGCTAAACGGGTTGCCGAGCATGTCGGCGCGGAATATCACGAATTTATCGTTAAACCCGACGCGATGGAAGTTTTGCCGACGCTGGTTGAACACTACGGCGAGCCGTATGCGGATTCTTCGGCGATTCCGACCTACTACGTTGCCAAAGAAACGCGCAAATTCGTGACGGTTGCCTTAAACGGCGACGGCGGCGACGAAAGCTTTGCCGGTTATGAACGCTACCAAGCGATGCGTCTATCGGAGAAATATTATAAAATTCCCGAATTTGTCAGGCGCGGATTGATTGAAACAGCCGCGAACCTAGTTCCTACTTCGGAACTGAAACGCAGCCGCGCGCGCGATTTGAAGCGATTTTTAAAGGCGGCTTCGCTGCCGAAAGTCGAACGCTATTTCCGCTGGGTCAGCGCGATTGACCGTGAATCAAAGGAAAATCTTTACACACAAGATTTCCGGCAGCAGGTTAAAGATTACGATTCAGCCGATTTTATTGAGCAGTGGTTTGGTAAAGCCAATGGTTCGGGCGTTCTCGACGCGACGCTTTTGACCGACCAGATGACGTATCTGCCGAATGATTTGCTCGTCAAAGTTGATATTGCTTCGATGGCAAATTCGCTCGAAGCGCGTTCGCCGTTTCTCGACCACAAAGTTATCGAATTTGCCGCGAGTTTACCGGAAAATCTGAAAATGCGGAAATTTGAAACGAAATCACTGCTTAAAAAAGCGGCGGCGCGGCTCGTTCCGCCCGAAGTGATTTACCGGCGCAAAATGGGTTTCGGTGTGCCAATCGGCAACTGGTTTCGCGGCGAAATGAAAAATTTCCTGCGCGAGGTGCTGTTTTCGGAAAAATCCCTGACGCGCGGTATTATCAAACCGGAAGCAATCAAAAAATACGTTGACGAACACACAAACGCCGAACGCGATTACGCTTTCCAATTGTGGACGCTTTTGATGCTCGAACTTTGGTTTCAGCGATTTATTGATTAAATGAAAGTTGTAATTCTGACCGGCAATCAGGGCAATCAAAAAGCTCTGTGTCACAAAATTGCCGAAATTTGTGAAGTTTCCGCGATTGTCGTTTCGGAAAATATCCCGCGCAAAAAGCCCACGCTCAAGCGGCGGGCGCGAACATTTGTCAATCGCGTTAATAACCGGCTGGCGGGGCGCGAATTTGTCGAAATATGGTTTCGGATGCTTGCCGAATATGAAAAACAATTTCCAGATTTTCCGGCTGTGCCGATTATCAGAGTCAAGAATGTCAATGACCGCGCGACCGTCGAAGCACTCGAAAAATACGCGCCCGACATAACGGCGGTTTCGGGAACTAATCTGATAGGCGGCAAAATAATCGAGGAAGCGAACAAACGCGGCGGCATCGTCAATCTGCACACGGGAATTTCGCCTTACGTTAAAGGCGGTCCGAACTGCACGAACTGGTGTCTGGCGAAAAATTGGTTTCATCTTATCGGCAATACCATTATGTGGCTCGACATCGGCATTGATACGGGGAATATTATTGCGACCGAGCAAACACCGCTTGACGGCGGCGAAACGCTTTTTGATTTGCACTGGAAAGTGATGCAGCACGCGCACGAAATTTATACAAAGGCAATCTCGCTGATTGCCGAAGGCAGAGATGTTCCTTCAGTTTCACAAAAAAGCATTACCGAAGGAAATCATTTTAACTCGGTTGACTGGAACGCGAGTCAGATGAGAAGGGCTTTAGTCAACTTTCGGCACAATTACAAAAATTATTTTGCCGACGCGGAAACGCGCCGCAGGCTTTCCGAAAAATTACAGCTTTTTCCGATAAATTAATGAATAAGGAATTTCTCAAAAAAATTTATTATTCGGGCTTGTCGGCTTTGCAGGCTGACAAATATAAATTGCAGTCGCTCAAACGGCAAAATAAAATCGCCGTTTTGAATCTGCACCGCGTTTCGGCGATTGAAAATCCGTTTTGGTCGCCGCTCAAGCCCGAAATTTTTGAGGAATTGCTTCGTTTTCTGCAAAAAAATTTTGAAGTCTGCCTGTTCAATCAGTTACAATCGGCTGAAAATCAGACAAAACCGCTTGCCGTTCTTTCATTCGACGACGGTTATTATAATTTTATCGAATACGCTTTGCCGCTGCTCGAAAAATACAAAATGCGGGCGAATATGAATATTATTCCGCAGTGCGCCGAAAGCGGAAAGCCGATTTGGAACGTGCGGCTTTACGATTTTTTGAATTCCGCCCCGCGCGGTGTTATAAATGAAATCAGACTTCCCGATTTTGACGGAAATTTAACGGACGACAGCCGACAGGCGAAATTGAATTACGGGCTGCGAATAAGCAGTTATTTAAAAAAGCGTCCGCGCAGGGAACGCGAGGAAATCTGGCAATTGATAGAACCCTTTCTGGCAAAAGCCGATTTTGAGCAGACGAGAATGATGACGACGAACGAAATACGGGAAATCGCGGGCGAAACGGAAATCGGCGTTCATTCCTTTTCTCACGAATCAATGGGTTTTGAGGAAAACGATTTTTTTATCCGCGATTTTGCCGGCTGCCGAAATTATTTTGCCGAAAAATTAAATCTGCCTTTGACGATTTACGCTTTTCCAAACGGCAGCTATCGCGCGGAACAAGTTGATTTTCTCAGGCGCAATGACATAAAACATATTCTTTTAGTTGACGAAAAATTTGCCGATTCACAAACCGATGTTTTGCCGCGCCTAACCGTTTACGGCAATACGCAAGCGGAAATTAAGATGAAATCGCTCGGATTTTAGAAACGTATTCTGACAGAAATTGATGAAGGAAAATGTAGATAAACAGGTAGTTGAAGGATTCGGCGATGAATGGTCGCGGTTTGACCAATCAACGCTTTCCGATGCGGAACTGGAGAAGATGTTCGACAACTATTTTAATATCTTTCCGTGGGACAAACTTCCCGCCGGCGCGGTCGGTTTTGATTTGGGCTGCGGCAGCGGTCGGTGGGCGAAAATGGCTGCGCCGCGCGTCGGCAAATTACATTTAATTGACCCGAGCGCGGACGCTCTGGCGGTGGCAAAACGCAATTTACGCAACTCCGATAACTATGAATTTCATCTGGCGAGCGTCGAAGAAATTCCGCTTGAAAACGAATCGTGCGATTTCGGTTATAGTCTCGGCGTTCTGCATCATATTCCCGACACGCAGGCAGGTTTGCGGGCGTGCGTTACGAAATTAAAACCGGGCGCGCCGTTTCTGCTTTACCTTTATTACCGTTTTGATAATCGTCCGGCGTGGTTCAGAATGATTTGGAAAGTCTCGGACGCGGCGCGGCGGGTTATTAGCCGTTTGCCGCACTCTTTGCGCTTCGGCGCGAGTCAGTTTTTTGCGGCGGCGGTTTATTTTCCGTTGGCGAAAACTTCTCTGGCATTAGAAAAACTCGGCGTAAATGTCGAAAAAATTCCGCTTTCGCAATATCGCGGCAACAGTTTTTATGTGATGCGGAACGACGCGCTCGACCGTTTCGGCACGCGGCTGGAAAAAAGATTTACTAAAAATGAAATGCGGGAAATGATGCAGAATGCCGGTTTAGAGAATATAGAATTTAATGACACAATATTTTGGACGGCGGTAGGTTTTAAGAAATGAATTATGAAAGGAATTGTTTTAGCTGGAGGATTAGGCTCGCGTCTTCATCCTCTGACAAAAATTACGAATAAACATTTGCTGCCCGTGTATAATCAGCCGATGATTTATTACCCGATTCAAACGCTGATAAACGCCGGTATTGACGATATTATGATTGTCGTCGGCGGCAATTCGGCGGGCGACTTTCTCAAACTGTTGGGAAACGGCAAAAATTTCGGCTTAAAACATTTGAATTATACTTATCAGGAAGGCGAGGGCGGCATTGCCGACGCGCTGTCTTTGGTCGAGCATTTTGCCGATGACGAACCGATTTGCGTTGTCTTGGGCGATAATATTATCGAGGGAAATATCCGTCAAGCCGCCGTAAATTATCAAAAACAGGGTAAAGGCGCGAAAATACTTTTGAAAAAAGTTTACGACCCGCAAAGATTCGGCGTGCCGGAAATTGACGGCGACCGCGTTCTACGCGTCGAAGAAAAACCGCAGAATCCAAAATCGGATTTTGCCGTTATCGGAATTTATTTTTATGACTCGACCGTTTTCGATGTCATTAAAACTTTAAAACCATCGAATCGCGGCGAACTTGAGATTACAGACGTGAACAATCATTACATCAATTGCGATGAGATGACCTGGAACGAACTCGAAGGTTGGTGGACGGACGCGGGAACTTTTGAAAGTCTGCTTCACGCGACGAATTTAGTTGCGAAAACAGGGGCGAACAATTTAGAAGTAAAAAGCGCGAATGCCGCCGACTAATTCCTTGCGGCGTAAATTTTAAAAGTTTTGAGTCCACGCTTGAGCATGTCTCCGCCGCCGCGAAACAAACTAAAGTTTGAACTCAAAACGTTTGCTGATTTTTAAAAACTTAAATGACAAAATCCGGGAAAGCGAATTTCAAAATATTGCGGCTCATCCGTTCGACGCGGGCAAAGACAGCTTTGAGGCAATTGACGAAATTCGTCGTCGGAATGATTTCGAAGGACTTTTAAAACGAACTGGACGAACAAACAAAATGTTAAAAAATTCTCATCAAAAAATTACCGAGCAATGTCCTTGCTGTCATTCGGTTGAACGCAAGACAATCGGCGAAAAAAATGGTTTTTACATTTTTCTCTGTAATAATTGCCGGACATTATACACGCAAAGCGTCGAAGAAATTTATGCCGCCGAAAATTACGACGACTATTATCACGAAGGAAACCTGACCGTTCCTGATATTGTAAATTCGCGGCTGCGCGAAATTGTCGAAAGTTTTGAACCCTACCGGCAAAACAATCGCCTGCTGGATGTCGGCTGCGGAGCAGGTTTGCTGCTCGAAGCGGCTTTGAAAAACAAGTGGCAAGCCGAAGGGCTGGAGATTTCCAGCAGTTCGGTAGATTCTTTGCGAAAAAGAGGAATTAAAGTTTTTCACGGAGTTCTTTCCGAAGCCCGATTTCCGGAAGACCGTTTCGATGTCGTGACGGCTGTCGAAATTCTGGAGCATATTCCGAATCCAGCCGAGATAATTACCAAAATTCACAGAATTTTGCGACCCGGCGGACTTTTTTGGGCGACCACGCCGCACGGCAGAGGCGCGTCCGCAAGACTGCTCGGTCAAAAATGGTCTTGCGTCACGCCGCCCGAACACCTGCATCTTTTTTCCGTTAAGGGCTTGCGGAAAATCATTGAAAAAGCCGGTTTCAGCGAGGTAAAAATTTCAACGCATGGTGTAAATCCTTTTGAAATTTTTCACAAATGGCGAGCAGGATTATCTTCTCCGCTGGCGGTCAAGACAAAAGATGAAAACGGAAACGAAGGCGCGGCAAAACAATTTGACCGGGTTGGAACGGGTTACGAATTAAATGCGGTGCTTTCCGGCAGCCCCGTGCGAATAATAACCAAGAGTTTTCTTAATTCTATACTCAATACAACTCGTCTGGGTGATTCATTGAAGGTTTGGGCGGTTAAATAACTCATAAAATATTTTATTGATTTAATTCAGAGTGAAAGTTGTTCGCATTATTGCAAGGCTGAATGTCGGCGGTCCGGCGCGTCACGTCGTCTGGCTGTCGCAGGCTTTGCAGAATACTGAATTTCAGAGCGTTTTGCTGACCGGAACTGTTTCCGAAGGCGAGGAGGATATGAATTGGTTTGCCGCCGCGCACGACGTTGAGCCGTTTTATATTCCCGAAATGAGCCGCGAGCTATCAATGAAAGACGCGGTTTCGCTCTGGAAGGTTTTTCAGCGATTACGGCGCGAAAAGCCGAACGTCGTTCACACGCACACGGCAAAAGCCGGAACAATCGGGCGCGCCGCCGGATTTCTTTACAAATGGCTCTCGCCGAAAACTTTAATCGGTAAACCGCGCCGCGTAAAATTTATTCACACCTATCACGGTCACGTTTTTCACAGCTATTATGGGCGGCGAAAAACACAACTTTTCTTATTTATCGAAAAAATTTTAGCGCGGCTCGCAACCGATAAAATCATCGTTATCAGCAATCAGCAGTTTGAAGAAATTCACGAACGATTCGGCGTTGGAAAACGAGCGCAGTTCAAAATTGTGCCGCTCGGAATTGACCTCGCGCCGTTTGCCGAAAATCAAACAAAACAAAATATCTTGCGTGAAGAAATCGGCGCAGAGTCGGATGAAATTCTGGTCGGGCTGGTCGGGCGTTTGACGGAAATTAAAAATCACTCGCTCTTTCTGAAAGTCGCCAAACTTTTCAAAGAACTCAAAAACGAATCTTTTCCAAAGCTGCGTTTTATAATTATCGGCGACGGAAACTTGCGGGAATCGCTCGAAAAAGAAGCGGCTGATTTAGATGTCAAAGACATCGTGACATTTCTCGGCAACCGCAATGATACGGACATTTTCTACGCCGGACTCGATATTGTCGCTTTGACTTCGCACAACGAAGGCACGCCGCTATCCTTGATTGAAGCGATGGCAAACGCGCGTCCGGTTATTTCGACGGCGGTCGGCGGCGTGGTCGATTTGCTCGGCGCGGCGGTCAAGGAAACGAAAGATTTTACAGTTTGCGAACGCGGCATAAAAATTGTTCCGAACGATGCCGGAAAATTTTTAAGCGGTTTAATTTATCTGGCGAAAGATAAAAATTTACGCGATGAATCAAGCCGCCGCGGACAAAATTTTGTGATTTCAAATTACTCGAAAGAAAGATTGATTAGCGAAATCAAAGATTTGTATCGTGATTTATTCGATGAAAAAATGTAAAATCTAATTTTTTGCGATAGTTCGGAAAATAACTGATTTTAGTTTTTGAGTGTTGAGCCGGAAATGATTGAACTCACAAACAATCCTTTTGTAGTGGGCGGAATAGCTTTCGCTGCCGCCGTTATCTTGACTTTTGCGGTTCGTGAAGCGGCGCAAAGGTTCGGTTTTGTTGCCAAACCGAAATCCGACCGCTGGCACAAACGCCCGACGGCAATGATGGGCGGCATCGCAATTTTTTTAGCGACCATCACAATCGCGCTGTTGTTTGTTCCGCCAAGTCGACAATTATTAATCGTTTTAGGCGGCAGTTCTTTTTTGTTTATCGTCGGTTTGATTGACGACGTTCTGCACATCAAGCCTTACCAGAAACTTGTCGGGCAATTTATAGGCGTGGCGATTATCGTCGGCAGCCGAATGTTCCTGCCGTGGACGGATTCGGAAATCGTCAATATTGCGATAACCGCTTTTTGGCTTATCGGAATCACCAATGCGATAAATCTGCTCGACAATATGGACGGGCTGGCGGGCGGCATTTCCACAATCGCCGCGCTTGTGCTTGCCTTTGGATTTTACGGCAGCGGGCAATCTCCCGAACTTCTTCTAATCACGATTTTTATCGGCGCGCTGCTCGGTTTTTTAATTTTCAATTTCAATCCGGCTTCGATTTTTATGGGCGATTGCGGCTCGCTGTTCGTCGGATTTTTTCTGGCAAGCTCGGTTTTGATGACCGAAGCGGGCGGGCGTTCGCGCAGCGTTGTTTCGGTTCTGGCAGTTCCCGCGCTAATACTTTTCGTGCCGATTTTTGATACGACTTTCGTCACGCTTCTGCGAAAAATTTCGGGGCGCAAGGCTTCGCAGGGCGGGCGCGACCATACTTCGCACCGTCTCGTCGCGCTCGGGCTTTCCGAACGCTCCGCCGTTTTGATGCTTTACGGTTTTGCGATTCTGGCGGGCTTGCTCTCCTTGCTGGTGCGCGAACTTCGGGCGACGCAGAGTTTGGCTTTGATTGCCGTATTTGTTCTCGTTCTGACGATTGCCGGTGTGTATTTATCGAAAGTTAAAGTGTATGAGGAACAGGAAGAAGATCTCGCCCTGCAAAACAAGGCGGCATTTGGTTTTTTACTGAATCTTTCGCATAAACGCCGGATTTTTGAAGTCGTTCTCGATGCCTGTCTGATTACGCTCTGCTATTATGCCGCGTATATTTTAATTTTCGGCTCGTTTGAATACAGCGAAAACTGGCAGCTTTTTTTAAACTCCCTGCCGGTTTTGATTGTGCTGAATCTTTTCGCCTTTCTCGCCACGGGCGTGTATCGCGGAATGTGGCGTTATACCAGCGTCGAAGATTTGGTGACTTTTATCAAAGGTGTGGGTTTAGGTTCGATTCTGAGCATTCTGGCACTTTTGTTTTTTTACCGCTTTAATCATTTCTCGCGGCAGGTTTTTATTATCAACGGGTTGCTGCTGTTTCTGGCAATCGCCGGAAGCCGTCTGGCGTTTCGTCTTTTTCGCCAGCTTTTGCCGAATCCTGTCCGAACCGAAGGACGTAAGGTTTTGATTTACGGCGCGGGCGACGGCGGCGAGATGGTTTTGCGCGAACTTTATAACAATCCGGAATGGAACTATCTGCCAATCGGTTTTTTAGACGACGACCCGCTAAAACATGATAAAGTCATTCGCGGGCTTCGCGTCTATGGCAGCGACGGTTCGCTGGAAAATATTTGCCAGCACACCAGCGTCGAAGAAATTTTGATCGCCAGCCGCCGAATCAGCCCGCAGCGCATCAGCGAAATCCGTGAAATCTGTAAAGCGAAAGATATTTCTTTGAAACGCGCTCTGCTGAAAATTGAATCGTTAAACTTTGACTAGCACTGCAATGAACAGAACCATTAAATTAGATACCATGCTTGGGCGCGCCGCCTTGTTTGTCGCCGGTTTCCTGTGTATATTCGCGGTCTATTTCGCGGTCAAGTGGTATCTGGCAAACACCTTCGCGGTTAATACCGAATACAAAGATGTTGCCGAATATGCCGTCGCCATCGCTCCCGACGACCCGCGAGCGCATTACACTCTGGCATCGCTGCTCGATAAAAGTTTTGTTGCTGATGATTTGCCGAAAGCGTTGAAAGAATACGAAAAAGCCGTCAGTCTTTCGCCGGACGATTTTCGTTTATGGTTCGATTTAGGCAGGGCGCGCGAGCGCAGCGGAGATACGGCAGGCGCGGAAAAAGCCTTGCGAAAAGCTCTCGAACTCGCGCCGAATTATTCGCGTCTTCACTGGACGCTCGGAAATCTGCTGCTGCGCGAAGGCAATACCGAAGAAGCATTTCTCGAAATTCGCAGAGCCGTCGAAAACGATTCAGATTACGCTAATCCGGCGGTCAACACCATCTGGCAGTTTTTTGACGGCGATGTTTCGCTGATTTCGCAAAAAATCGGCGCTTCGAGCCAGATAAAATCTGCGCTGGCGGTTTTTCTCGCCAAACAAAAACGCTTTGACGAAGCCTTTACGCTGTGGAATAGTTTATCCGAAACCGATAGAAAAAACGTCTATCTAGGCGACAGCAGGCAGATTCTGCAAGCCTTGATTGATGCGAAAAAATATCGTGACGCGCTTGCCATTCAGTTGCAGATTGACCCGCCGGACGCGGAAAAATTCGAGCTTGGAAAATTTTCAAACGGCGGTTTTGAAGCGAATGTTAATTCGTCAAGTCCTTCGGTTTTCGGCTGGAAAATCGACGACGGGCTGCAGCCGCAAATCGGCTTTGACGACCAGCAAAAACACGGCGGAAATCGCAGCCTGGTAATTCTTTTTAACTCGCCTGCCGGAAATGATTTTAGACTTGTCCAGCAGACGATTGCCGTCGAAGCCGGTAAGCATTACAATTTTGAAACCTTCGCGCGCGCCGATTTAAAATCGCAGGCAACCGTCAAATGGGAAATCGTCGATGCGGCGGATGGTAAAGTTTTAGCTTCGACTACCGCCGTTCCGACAAGTTCCGGCTGGTCGCCTTTGACCGCCGAATTTACGACCGCGCAGACGACGCAAGCCGTAACGATTCGCCTGGCGCGCGTCGCCTGTTCGACAACTTTATGCCCGATTTCGGGCAAAGTCTGGTTTGACGATTTCAGTTTAAGGTAAAAGCGAATGAAAATAGTCCGCAAAGAACCCGACCCGCAGGATTTGGAATGGTATCGGGAAAGTATGACCCAGAAAAAATCTTCGCGCGTCAGAGGCTCGATATTTTTCGTGCTGTGCGTGATGCTCGTCTTTGCGACGATTGCTTACGGCGCGGTCGATGCTTGGGCGATGGCTTTGCTGTCGGTTTTTGCAGGCTTTGTCGTGCTTTTGTGGCTCGCCGATTCGTTTATCGGCAGGGAATTTCGCTTCAGCGCGAATCCGCTCCAAATTCCCATTCTCGGATTGATTCTTATCGGTTTTATTCAACTGCTTCCGCTGCGCGGCGCGGTCGAACCGGATTTGCTTTCGTTTCCGGCGACCTATTCAATTTCGCTTGCGCCCTACGCCACGCGATTTTTCATTGTTCTTTTGGTTGTCAATCTAATATTTTTTGCCGCCGCTTTGACCTTTATCGACAGCCAGAAAAAAATGCGGCTGATGGTTTTTACAATTATTATTTTCGGCGCGCTGATGGCTTTTTTCGGTGTCATTCAATCTTTAACCGGCGACAATCCAAACTCGATTTTGGGAATGCGCGAAAATGCAGGGTCATTTCCGTTTGCCACTTTTGTTAATCGTCATCATTTCGCGGCGTTTATGAATATGACAATCGGTCTGACGCTCGGCTTGCTTTACGGCGAAGCGACGAAAAAAGACAAGCGTCTGCTTTTGATTATCGCGCTGGTTTTAATGGGTATCGCGCTGGTTTTCACAAGCTCGCGCGGCGGTATCTTGAGCCTGTTCGGAGTGGTCGGATTTGTCGTTTTAATTAATTTGCTGAAAAAAGACGAAGGCGATGAATTTGACGAAAAATCTTCCGCTTTCCGCCGCAACTTTATTTTAATCGGCGGCGGTCTGGCATTGATTTTAGTTTTGTTCGGGGCGGTTTTGCTGCTCGGCGGCGATACTCCGCTGATGCGCGGAATCGGATTGAGCAATGAAGCCGACATCAGCAACGGGCGGACGCATTTCTGGTATGTCGCCCTGCAAATTTTTCTGCATAATCCGATTCTCGGCACGGGATTGGACTCTTTCGGAATCGCCTTTTCGAGATACGACACCTGGAACGGAAATTTCCGCATCGAACAGGCGCATAACGAATATCTGCAAATTCTCGCGGATGCCGGAATTTTCGGTTTTCTGTGCGTCGCGGCGTTTATTTATTTTCTCTTTAAACAAGGCTTACGGATTGTCGATAACAGCGTTGACAGTTTCCGCAAAAGCGTCGCCGTCGGCGCGCTGGCAGGCTGTTTCGGCATTCTAATCCACAGCTTTTTTGATTTTCCACTTCGCACCTCATCAAACGGATTGTTTTTTTTAATGCTGGCGGCTCTGGCGACGGTTTCAATCGCCGAAGACTCTGCGCCTTCTCAAAAAAAACAGCGAAAGCGCGTAAAAATAAAAACCGGAGAAGAATTAACTTCATAATCATTTAACAATTTCATTGAGCGTTTGGAAAAATTCAGGAAACGAAACGGCGGCGCATTCCGCACCTTTGATTTCGGTTTCGCCTCTCGCAAGCAGCGCGGCGACGGCAAATGCCATCGCAATCCGGTGGTCGCCGTAAGATTCGATTTTCGCGCCTCTCAAATTCGATTTTTCAACTTTGAAACCGTCGGAAAACTCTTCGACGCTTGCGCCCATTCGTCTTAAATTTTCGACCGTCGCCTCGATTCTGTCCGATTCCTTGACGCGCAATTCCCGCGCTCCTCGAATCTCTAAGCCGTTTTCCAATTGCGTTCCGAAAACCGCTAAAACCGGAATTTCGTCAATCAAATTAGCGATAATGTCGCCTTCGATTTTGTTTATTCTCGTTTTCGGCGTAAGCGTTTTGTGTCCGCGAACCAGCAAATCGCCGACGATTTCGCCGCAAATTTCCGCTTCGTTTAAAACTTCGATGTCCGCGCCGAAATTTTGCAGAACGTCAACTGCGGCGCGGCGCGTCCGGTTCAAACCGACATTTTTTAAAACCAATTCCGAGTTTTTTAAACAACTCGCCGCCGCCAGAAAAAAAGCCGCCGACGAAATATCCGACGGCACGGAAAAATCTTTTGCGGTTAAATTTGAATCGCCCGCAACTGTAATTCGATGAATGTTATCTTCAAAACTTTCCGCGATATTCGCGCCGAAAAACTTCAGCATATTTTCCGTGTGATTGCGCGTCTGAACAGTTTCGATAACTTCCGTCGCGCCGTTTGCGAAAAACCCTGCAAGCAGAACACACGATTTTACCTGCGCGCTGGCGACGGGCAATTTATATGAAATTGATTTGAGCGGATTTTTGCCGTAAATTTTCAAAGGCAGACAGCCGTTTTCCGATTCGATTTTCGCGCCCATTTGAGAAAGCGGTTCGATAATTCTTTTCATCGGGCGTTTCGACAAAGATTCGTCGCCAATCAAAACCGAATCGAAATTTTGCCCCGCCAAAATACCTGACAAAAGTCTGACGGTCGTTCCGCTGTTGCCGCAGTCGAGATTTTCGAGCGGCGCGCGAAAACCGTTTTTATCGTTTCCTTTAATCCAAACGGTTAAATTTTCGCGCCGAATTTCTACGCCTAATTTCTCCAAGCAACGAAGCGTCGAAGCGCAATCCGCGCTGGTCGCAAAATTTTCGATGCGCGTTTCACCTGTCGCCATTGCCGCGAATAAAGCGGCGCGGTGCGAAATCGATTTGTCGCCCGGAAGTTTGATTTTTCCGCGAACGAATTTTGCGGGTTTTATGTTCATTTACATTATTTTACGACGATTTGCCGCGCTCTGTCTTGACACGAGAGGCAATAAGCGGCTAACTTTGCTGTAATAATTTTGCAGTAATTACATTAAATTGTTTCGAGACGGCTTCGGAACGCGGGATAAAGATTCGTGACCGCAGAAAAAAAAGAACTTGCTTTGCCGAGCCGCATTGAAACGGTCGAAGCCGCCGCAGGCGAAGCGGTCGAATTTGCCCGAAAATTCGGGTTTGATGAAAACGCGCTTTACGCGATTGATATGGCGATGCGCGAGGCGACGGCAAACGCCGTCAAACACGGCAACAAATTCGATGAACATAAAACGGTCAAAATAACGTTTGAAAATTTGCCGAAAGGCTTTGAAATAATTATTCGGGATTTCGGCGCGGGTTTCGCCGTCGAAGATATTCCAGACCCGACGAACGCGGAAAATCTTTTAAAAGCCAACGGGCGCGGTATTCTTTTTATGCGGAATTTTATGGAAGAAGTCGCGTGGGAAAATCATCCAGACGGCGGCACGGTTGTAAAAATGTGCAAATTGCGCGGATGAAATTTTCCTTTTCGGCGGATTTCGTCTAAAATCTGCAATCAAATTGTTACTATTAAAAACAGGAGATAAAAATGGCTGAACTTAATATTTCTGAACGACAGGCGGGCGATGTGACGATTCTCGATATGAGCGGCAAAATCACGATTGGCGAAGGCAGCGTCGCGCTTCGCACGACGATTCGACGGCTGCTCGGCGAAGGCAAAAAGAAAATTCTTTTGAATTTAGGCGGTGTCGGCTACGTCGATTCAAGCGGCATCGGCGAACTGGTTTCGAGTTTTACAGCCGTCAATAAAGAAGGCGGGCAACTGAAACTTCTTAATCTGACGCAGAAAATTCAAGACCTGCTGGCGATTACAAAACTGTTGACCGTGTTCGATACGTTTGACAACGAAGCGGACGCGCTCGCCGGATTTAATTAAACCATTGATTTGGTTTGACGAGAAAAAATTCCAGGTCTTTCCGGCATCCGGCAAAGGCTTGGATTTTTCGTTTTCCAAAGGCATCCATAAATTTCCGAAAAGCATCTTTACAACAGGCAAAGGCGCGGAAAATACGAAGAATGTTTAACGGCAATTCCCCTTGTCTCTTTATATTTTTCGCGCCCTTTGTCGTTTCAAGCAAATGTTTCACCGCAAAGAAAATATCTGAAAAGTTAAAATCGTAATTTAATTTTTAACTGTTTTTATTTTTCACGTCTTTGCGGCTGGAAACGCCGTTTATGAAAAAAGTATTTTTTTTATTTTTAACCGCAGTTTTTATTCAGGCTATTTTCGCGCAGAATCCGCCGCGTTCGGTTCAAGCCGTTCAGCCATCGCTCGATTTAACGCAATACGGCGTGAAAATCGAGCCGGACAAACGATTGATTGTCGTCATGGCGACGCTCGAAGCGGGCGGAATGGAAACGCCTTTAACCGAATCGGGCAAAATTTTTCGGCAAACTTTGCGGCAGGATTCGCAAAACGTTTCGCCGGAACTGCGGCAAAGAATAAAAAATTTTATCGAGCGTTATAAAGCGAATCACGCGACGGAGACGGCGGCGCAAATTAACGCGCCGTTTGTTTCGCTGGCTTTTGCTTTGAGTCCCGCACCCGAATTAGCCGACCCGCCGCGCAGTGAAGATTTGCCCGCCAATGTGCTGGAAATCCTTGATTTCGGCGCGCTGGCGCGCGAATTTTACGAGTCATCCGGCATCGAAGCGCGGCTGCCGGATTATGTAAAAACGTATCAAGCCGAAGGCGACAAAATGCGCGTCTCAGCCGCCGAAATGGTGACGGATATTCTCGGCTATCTGCACACGCGCCCCGAACTGACGGTTATCGAGCGCGTCCGAACTGAAGAAAAATCGCCGAAAGACAAAAAGAAAACGGAAACTAAAATTAAAATCAACGAGCGCGAGCGGCGTTTTTTTATCGTGCCGGATTTGCTCGCTCCCTTCGGCACGATAAATTTTCGCAACATCCGCGACGATTATTACGCCGTCGTTCCGCCGGACACGAATTTGAGCGCGTCGGAAGTGCGCCGCGCGTATCTGCAATTTGTGACCGACCCTTTGATTTTGAAAAACGCGAAAGACATTGCGACGTTTAACGCGGGCATTAAACAACTGCTCGACGAGCGGCGAAAAACCGACACGGCAATTTCGCCCGATGTTTTTCTCGCCGTCTCGCGTTCGTTCGTCGCGGCGGTCGAAGCCAAACAAATCGAATCCAAAAAAATTCAGGCGGCAACCGCCGAAGCCCGACGGAAAATTGACGCGGCGCAAACGGTCGCGGCGAAAGAAGCAATTTCCGCCGCATTAAGAAAAGACAAACAAATTTTTGCCGATGAAACCGCTTTGAAACTTGCCGAAAATTACGAGCAAGGCGCGGTGCTGGATTTTTATTTCGCCGACCAGTTGAAAGGCTTGGAAGATTCCGGTTTTGATATCTCCGGCTCGTTCCGCGATATGATTCTCTCGCTCAATCCGGCGAAAGAATCCGCGCGATTGACGGAATTTGCCGAAGCCCGCCAGCGCGCGCTTGCCTCGCGCGGCGCGAACCTCAATAAAAATCTCGAACTGCCGAAAAAGCTGCTCGAAATTGACGAAATCATCAAAGCCAAAAATTACACGGAAGCCGACGCGCGACTGCAAAAACTTTTGCAGGAAAATCCGAACGAGCCGCGCATTTATTACACGCTCGGACGGGTGGCGAGCAGTTCCGCCGAAGGCACGTTTGACGAAGGTTTGTTGAGCGAACGACTGGGACGCGCCGCCGCTTATTACCGCAACGCGATTCTTTTGGCGAATAAAAACACCGACCCCGCATTACTGTCACTGTCGCGCGTCGCGCTCGGCAGAATTTTGGAATTTAACGACCAGACGGATGCCGCGCTCAAAGAATACGAAGCCGCGATAAGTCTCGGCAAAATCGAAGGCGGCGCGTATAACGAAGCGGTCGCGGCAAAGGAAAAATTGACGAAAAAGCCGTAAATCGTAAATTGTGAATAGTAAGATGAAATTTTTTGCCTTTTGCTTTTTGCCTTGATTTTCGCGGCGTGTCGTCCGAGTGCCGCGCCCGTTTCGGTTTCCAATCGTCCAATTTCCGTCAACGGCGTTCCGCAAACAAATCTGCCGTTGCCGCCGATGAAAAATGTCGAGAATTTAAGCTGGCAAATTTCAGGCGGAAATCGGCAAACGCTCAACGATTTAAAAGGCAAAGTTGTGATTCTCGATTTTTGGGCGACTTATTGCCCGCCTTGTTTGGAAGAAATTCCGCATCTCGCCGGACTCAAAAATAAATACGCGGATTTGCAGATTATCGGGCTTCACATCGGCGGCGACGAAGACAAACCGAAAATTCCGGCGTTTGTCGAAAAGCTGAAAATGAATTACCCGCTCGGCTTTCCGCAGGACGAATTGACAGACGTTTTATTTGGCGGCGACGACCGCATTCCGCAAACTTTCGTATTTGACAAAAACGGAAAACTTGTCAAAAAATTTGTCGGCTTCGACGCGCAAATAAAATCCGAATTGGATGCGGCGGTCGAGCAAGCATTAGAAAACAATTGACAATTTCAGCTTATTTTTCGCGCGGGTTGAAAATCACAAAACCTTTTTCGTGATTGAAATAAACGGCGCAGAAAAGACAAATCGGCAGCAAGCTGTTTCCCTCTCGATTCCGGTCTTCATTGACTGTAATTATTATCAGCAAATCATAAAAATTTTCATCACCGATTCGCAGAGAATTTAGACGAATGCGAATCAGTAGTTGAAAAGACAGACAAACAGGTTGATTGGTAGAATTTTCTTACCATGGAAAATCAACTAATCGAACTTTATTTGTTTGTCTGCCGGATTTACGATACCCATTTCGCCGCCTGTTTCGGGCGCGCAAGCAATAATCGAAATCCGAAATTTACTGATCAGGAACTTGTTTGCATCCGGTTTTTCGGACATTTGAACGAAAAATTCAACAAATAGCGAATTTACGATTTCATCCTTGACTATCGGGCTGATTGGTTTTCTCATCTGCCGAGTTATCAAACTTTCTGTTACCGACTAAATCTGCTTGAGGCGACTTTTCAAAGCATCGGAGCGGAATTATTCACGCATCTTCGCCCTGCGCCGAAACCCCTGAACTCGACCACCTGATTAATTCGACTCGCGTGATGCCTGCTCAAAACGGACACGCTTTCGCCGCTGAAGCTGCCCGCGAAGCAGCGGATGTCGGTTATTGCGCCGCGAAAAAGACCTGTTTTTCATGGTGTCCGTCCGCACTGCGTTGCCGAAAGATGCTTTGCCCGCCTTCTCGTCCCTTCGCAAATCTGGTTGTGTGAAGCCTTATATCACGATTCACGAGCCGCTCGTGAGCAATTCCTCGAATTGCCGAATACCGCTTTGATCGCCGATCCTGCTTATCCTGAATCCGAATTTGAAGAATCACTCAAGCGGCAAAACACTCGCCTTCTAACCATTTGCAAAAAGCCGAAAGGCAAAGAGCTGACTAAATTTGAAAAATATCACAATCGCCTGATCAGCAAATTCTGCCGTGCCGATTGAAAGTCTTTTCAACTGGATTGACGAGAAAACTCAGATTCAAACCGCTTCCAAAGTTCGCTCCGCCAACGCCTTGATGATACACTGTTGGGGAAAACTCGCAGCCGCTTTCTTTTTACTCGTTTTCAACTACTGATTCGCATAAAATAGAAATTAAAAATTTAAATTTTTAATTTTCAGGTTGTTGTGCAGAAGCCCGCATAAAATAAAAACGCACTTATTTACATCCCTACCTCGTGCGGGCTTCTGCACATTTTTGCATTAGCTGCTAATTATCTCGTTTCCAAATCGTATTCGCGCAGGCGGCGGTAAAGCGTCGAAGAGGAAATTCCCAAAAGTTCGGCGGTTTTGCCGCGATGCCAGCCGGTTTTTTCGAGGGCTTTGATAATCTGCTGTTTTTCGACTTCGTGCAGAGCCGTCGGCGCAAAGGCGTTATGAAATGAATTCGCGCCCGCGTCCGGCGGCGAATTGTAGCTGACCGAAACGCTCGGTTCGGTCGTTCGATAGACGACTTCGGGCGGTAATTCTTTCGTCGTGATTTTACCGTTATCGGCAAGCAAAACGGCTCGTTCCAGACAATTGCGAAGATGGCGCACGTTTCCCGTCCAGCTATATGACAAAAGCGCGTCAACGGCGGACGGCATTAATTCAAGCGAGCGTTCGCCGCTGATTTTTTTCAAAATATGTCTGGCGAGCGGCTCGATGTCTTCGCGTCGTTCACGAAGCGGCGGCACGTTTATTTCAAAACTGTTGATGCGATAAAGCAGGTCGGCGCGAAAAACCCCGTTGTTGACCGCGTTCATCGGATTGCGGTTTGTGGCGGCAATCAGCCGCACGTTGACTTCGACTTTGCGGAGTCCGCCGACGCGGAAAAACGATTTCGTCTCCAGCGCGCGCAGCAATTTCGATTGCAATTGCAAAGGCAGTTCCATCAGTTCGTCGAGAAAAAGCGTGCCGCCGTCTGCAATTTCAAAAAGTCCCAATTTGCGCCCGCGCGCGCCGGAAAACGCTCCGGCTTCGTGTCCGAAAAGTTCTGATTCGAGAAGATTATCCTGCAGCGCGGCGCAGTTTAAATCAACAAACGGCGCGTTGGCGCGCGCGGAAAGGCGATGCAGAGATTGCGCGATAATTTCTTTGCCCGTGCCGCTTTCGCCCGTAATCAAAACGGAAGTGTCCGACGGCGCGACACGCCGCACGAGCCGCAGAATTTCCTTCATCTGCGCGGATTCGGCGATGATTTCCGTCTGCGGTTCGGTGGCGCGTTCGAGTTGGGCGCGAAGACGTTGATTATCAATTTTGAGCTTTTGTTTTTCGGATGCCTGCGTGACTAAAAGAGCGAGTTCGTTAATGCGATACGGTTTTGTCAGATAATCATACGCGCCGAGTTTCATTGCTTCGATTGCCGTTTCGACCGTCGCCTGTCCGGTCAGCATAATCACTTCGGGCGGATTCTGGCGTTTGTCGCGCAGGCGGCGCAGCAGTTCGATGCCCGAAAGACGCGGCATATTGATGTCGCACAACACGACATCGAAATCTCTGGCTTCGAGCGCGTGCCACGCGGCTTCGCCGTCCGAAGCGACTTCGACTTCGTGACCGGCGCGGCTTAATTCTTTTTGAATCACCAGCCGCAGATTATTTTCGTCGTCAACAACTAGAAGTTTCGCCATAAGTTTTTAGAGTCCAGAGTCCGAAGTCTAGAGTCTTGAGTCAAGAATCGAATGTCGCAAGTTAAAATCTTTTGGTTTAGACTTTGGACTTTAGACTCTGGACTCAGGACTTTTGAAGCGCGGGAAGAAAAATCGTGAAGGTTGAACCGACACCGACGTTTGAGCGCACGGCTAATTTTCCGCCGTGTTCGCTAACGATTCCGTAACAAACCGCCAATCCTAAGCCCGTTCCTTTGCCGACTTCTTTGGTGGTAAAAAACGGCTCGAAAATTTTTGAAACGTTTTCGGGCGCGATGCCGATTCCGGTATCTTGAATTTCGATGAGAATCCGCCCGTTTTCCGCAGAGGCTTTGAGCGTCAAAGTTCCGCCGTCCGGCATCGCGTCAATCGCGTTTGCCGCCAGCGCGATAATCGCCTGTTGAATTAGCCCTTCGTCGGCATTGACGAGAGGCAGATTTTCGCCGATTTCAATTTCTATTTCGATTTGCTCGCCGCGTTTTTGATGGACGATGAGCCGTGCCGAAGATTGAATAACCAGACCGACATCAATCGGAATCTGGTTACCCGCGCGCGCGCGACTGAAATCGAGCAATCCGGTCGTGATATTTTTGCAGCGAAACGCCTCATTGCGAATCAAGCCGAGATGCTCGCTTAAATCTTCCGTATCCGCAGATTCGCCGAAAACGCCTTCGGCAACGCGCGTTTCCAATGCTTCGGCGCAGGCGGAAATCGTTGCTAAAGGATTGTTTATTTCGTGGACGACACCGGCGGCAAGGCGACCGACGGCGGCGAGTTTTTCGGCGCGACCGACGGCGTGAATCGCTTCGACGCGCGCCGTGATGTCTTCGCCGACCGTGATGACGTGCATCACTTCGCCGCTTCCCGCGTCACGCATCGGAATTTTGCTGACCAGCCAATGCCTTGTCGCGCCGCTTGCGTCTGTCGTGCGCTGTTCGATACGCTCGATTTTTCCGGTTTGAAAGGCGCGTTCAAATTCTTTACGAAGTTTATTTTCGGGCTGATTACTCAAAACTTCAAAAACATTGCGCCCAATAACTGAATCGCGGGAAATTCCCTGCGTGCCAACTTCACGATGCCGATTCCACGTCACGATGCGAAAATCGCGGTCAATCACATACAAGGATACAGGCAGCGCGTCAACCACCGCTTCTGTAAATTTGCGATGTTCCTCTTTCGCCGAATTTATCGAAATATTCAGAGCGTCTTCGTAATACGCCGAAAGATTAAGCGACATCGCCGCCATTTGCGCCGCCGCGTCAATCAGACGTTTTATCGTTTCCGTGCAGTTTTGTTTTTTCTCGAATCCGGCGACAATCGCGCCTTTTACCTCGCCGTTAATGTGAAGCGGCGAAACGTATTCAAAACTGTGAAACTTTCCTTTGAGCAGAAATTTTTTTTCGTCTTCCGTCCAAAATGAAATCTGCGGCGGCAGAACTTCGAGCCATTTTTTGAATCTTTGTTTCTGCAAAAAATTGCCCGCCGTTTTGCCGTTCGCGCTCGAACCGCAACTGACCAGACCGATGCTTTCGAGTTCGATAACGAGGACGCAGACTTCCGCTTTCGCCGCCGTTTGAATCGCCGTCGTGACTTGTTCGGCAACTTTTTTCGGATGCGTCCGAAAAAGCAGATTCCGACCGAGTTCGGTGACAAATTTCAACTCCGGCGAAGAATTTTGATTTTTGTTTTCAGAAGAAAACGCCGAGGTTTTCCCTTTAATTTCTTTGGCGGTTAACATTCGCTTTATTGAACGACAAACTTTTCGTTATCGTTTGTCATCAGAGAGGCGTTAGACGGTATGTTTGACTGGAAAGTTTTGTAAAACTTTCTTTTACGATTACAAAAGATTTTTAACATTTTGTCAAGTTTTCCGATTGTTAATTTTATCCCGATAAAATGTATTTGACTCTTTCGCGGTTCTAAACAAAAATTATCTGAATCTTTATGCTGAAAATTTTTCTAAAATTCAACAGGCTGACTTTCCATCTCATTGGGTTCAGTTTGATTTTTTTCGTGTCGGCGCAGAAATTTAAGGCGCAGGAAGTTGTCGATAAAACGGTGGCGACGGTCAGCGACAGCGTAAAAACCGAGTTAATAACTTATTCGGATTTGCTGTGGCAGCTTGCCTTGCAGCCGGACGCGCCGATTCGCCCGCCGAATTCACCAGACCTTAATCGCGCTCTGCAAACGCTTGTCAATCAGCGACTTATCGCGCTCGAAGCCGAACGCCTGCCGAGTCTCGCACCGACGGATGCGGAAGTTAAAGCGGAAATCAAGCGCGTTTTAGACCGATTTCCGTCGAACGCCGAATTTGAAAGACGTTTGCGCGTCGTCGGTTTTGATTCGGTGACGGACGACAATTTCGAGCGTATTATGCGGCAGCGCGTCACTATCGATAAATATCTGGATTTTCGTTTTCGCTCGTTTGTTATCATCACGCCGCAAGATGAAGAAAAGTATTACCGCGAAACTTTCGTGCCGGATTTCAGAAAAAAAAATCCGGGTGTTTTAGTTCCGTCGCTCGAAGACTCGCGCGCGCAGATTAACAAAATTTTAACCGAAACGAAAATCTCGGACGACATCGAAAAATATCTCGAAGACGCGCGGCGGCGCGCCGAAATCGAGATTCTTTTTGAAGTTTAAAAATTTTGAAAATAAAAGACGACCAAAACAATTTCCGGCGCGTCTAAAAAAATAGCTGGGGATTCAATTATAAATTTTTTGAGGTTAAGCAAATGGACAGAAGATATTTTTTGAAGGCAAGCGGAATTGGACTAGTGAGTTTCGGTTTGATGAGTGCCGCGCCGCAGTTTTTGCATCAATTTGCAAACGCCGCGACTTTGACCGATAAAAACGGTAAACGGAAAGTTCTGATTACGATTTTTCAGCGCGGCGCGGTTGACGGTTTAAACGTCGTCGTGCCGCACGGCGAAAGTGAATACTACAATCTGCGAAGCTCGATTGCGATTCCGAAGCCCGGTCAAACCGACGGCGCGGTTAATCTCGACGGATTTTTCGGGCTGCACCCGTCGCTGAAACCGTTTGAGAAATTCTGGCAGGATAAACGACTTGCCGTCATTCATTCGTCGGGTTCGCCCGACAACACGCGCTCGCATTTCGACGCGCAGGATTATATGGAATCTGCCACGCCCGGAGTGAAATCGACGCGCGACGGCTGGCTCAATCGTGTTCTGCAAACTGAATCGATAACAAATCCTTCGCCGTTTCGCGCCGTGGCGATGACACCGCAAACGCCGCGTTCGCTGATGGGACGTTCTCCGGCGATTGCGATGACCAATCTCGGCGATTTTGCGATTCAAGCGGGCGCGTATTCGCAGAGTGTGCAGGGCGGTTTTGAAGGACTTTACCAGCAATTAAATTCCAAAGATTCGCTGGGCGATACCGGCAAGGAAACTTTTGAAGCAGTAAATTTTCTGAAACAAGCGAATCCCTCGCAATATAAACCGGAAAACGGCGCGCAGTATCCGAACAACGCCTTTGGACGCTCGCTGCTGCAAATCGCTCAATTGATAAAAGCCAATGTCGGTTTGGAAATTGCTTTTACGGAAGTCGGCGGCTGGGATACGCATTTTAACGAAGGCAATTCGCGCGGGCAACTTGCAAATCTGCTTCGTGATTTCGGCGCGGGCATTGCTGCTCTGGCAACAGATTTAGGTCAGCGAATGGACGACGTTGTAATTCTAACGATGTCGGAATTCGGCAGAACGGCGCGGCAAAACGGCACGGGCGGCACAGACCACGGACACGCCAACGCGATGTTTGTTCTCGGAAATTCCATTAAAGGCGGAAAAGTTTATGGCGATTGGGGCGGCTTGTCAAACGACAAACTTTACGAAGGGCGCGACCTTGCCGTAACCACCGATTTCCGCGACGTTTTCGGCGAAATTGCCTATAAGCATTTAGAAGATAAAAGTCTGGATAAAGTCTTCCCGGGTTTTACGGCAAGCCCGTCGAATTTCAGAGGGTTTTTAAGCTGACTCTCCCCAAAGAACAAGCAGGCAAAAGAAAAGCTGTTTTCCCAAGAAAGCAGCTTTTTTTAATGATTAAATTTCTCTTATCTTGTATTCTGCTATCGTGTTCAAAACCAGAAGCTGCGAGCTTGAAATTATAGACACGGGCGATTACACGGCTGAAGAATACGAATGCTGTCTCGCCGAACTCCGCAACATCAACCGTTTTTTAGGCGACACGCGAGCGTTGCGAAAATCTCTTTTGCGCGAAATTGAAAAGGAAAATCTCAAAGAATTTTCCGTGCTGGATGTCGGCGCGGGTTCGGGCGAACTGCTTCGCGCGATTGCCGATTTTGCACGTCAAAGAAATGCGAAAACAAATCTTCTTGGTTTGGAACTAAACGCGCGTTCGGCGCAGGCAACTTTGGAGGAGTCGAAAGATTACGCTGAAATCTCGGCGATTCGCGGCGACGCGCTGAATCTGCCTTTCAAAGATAGTTCTTTTGATTACTCGATTTGCTCTTTGTTCACGCATCATTTTACGGATGAAAATGTCGTGCGGATTTTATCGGAAATGCAGCGTGTTTCGCGGAAAAAAATTCTGGTAATTGATTTACATCGTCACCGGATTGCTTATTATTTTTATACGATTGCCGCGCGAATTTTTTCCAAAAACCGTTTGATTAAAAATGACGGCGCGCTTTCGATTCTGCGCTCGTTCAAGCCGCACGAGTTAAAAAAACTCGGAATCGAAGCCGGATTAAAAAACGTTTCGATGAAAAGATGTTTTCCGTATCGTTTAATTTTACAGGGAATTTAACAATTCAACTTCGCTCTTCCGTCCGAAATTTTTATATCACCGTCGTGACAATTTCCCGAATACTTCTCTGCAACTCGCGGTCGTCGGTAATCGGCGAGCAGAGCGCGACTTCCGCCGCCGCGACGGGCGCGATTCCTTTGGCAATCATTTGCGCGGCGTAAATTAAAAGCCGTGTCGAAACGCCTTCTTCCAACCCGTGTCCGCGCAGGTTGCGAACTTTTTGCCCGATGGTGACCAAATCACGTGCCATCGCCGTTTCGATTCCGCCTTCTTTGACGACGATTTCCGTTTCATCTTCGGCGTTCGGATAATCGAATTCCATAGCGATAAAACGCTGTCGCGTGGATTGTTTCAAATCTTTTAAAATCGATTGATAACCCGGATTGTAGGAAACGACGAGCATAAATTCGGGCGGCGCGTCAACGACCGTGCCGCGTTTTTCAATCGGCAGTCTTCGTCGGTCGTCGGTCAGCGGATGAATGATAACGACCGTGTCTTTTCGGGCTTCGACAACTTCGTCGAGATAACAAATCGCACCGGCGCGGACGGCTTTCGTCAAAGGTCCGTCATGCCAGACGGTTTCTTCGCCTTCGAGCAGAAAACGCCCAACCAAATCCGTCGCCGATAAATCTTCGTGACACGCGACGGTTATCAGCGGGCGACCCAAACGCCACGCCATATGTTCGACAAAGCGCGTTTTTCCGCAGCCCGTCGGACCTTTCAGCATCACGGGAAGGCGCGCCGCGTAAGCCGCTTCAAAAAGTTTGACTTCGCTTCCGACGGGCAAATAATAAGGTTCTGTTTCGACTCTGTATTTCTCAACCGCTAATTCCATAAAGTTTGTCGCGTTCACCGCGTTACAAAAATTCCGTGTGAACGCGAGACAGGCGAAAATTCAATCTTAACATCCGCCTGAAATTCGTAGCAAACGAGTAATTTTTTTAGCGTGAAAATAAAATTTTGGCGCAAGCTAAAAAAGTCCGTGAGAGATTTCTCACAGACTTTTCTTTTATTAAATTGCCGAAACCTAGCTTCCCTGCGAAGGAATTGTTAATTCCTGTCCGGGAGAGATTTTGTCGGGATTGTCGAGTTTATCGCGGTTGGCTTCGTAGATTTTCTCCCAGCTTATGCCGTAATGCGTGCCGATTTTGCTCAAAGAATCTCCCGATTGAACGGTGTAAGTCGTGCCTTCCGAACTCGAACTTCCGGCGGGCGCGTCAACATTTAATACCAAATCGCCCGAACGATATTCCGGGTCGATGCGATTGTATTCATCCCAAAGTTTTTGTTTGACTTCCGCGCTCGGCGCAGTGCCTTCGATTTTGATAAAGCCGTCGCCTTCGGTGACGTTCAAACCGGAAATACCGGATTGATTTGCCATGTCAATTAACGATTGATATTTTTCCTGTAAAGCTGACATTTTAATTTTTTCCTCCTTAATTTCCGTTTAATTACCTGTTGCTTCGTTTTTAACCGGTTTGCCGCCGTTTGCTTCCATCGCCGTCGCCATCACGTCGGCTATCTTAGCTTTCGGATAAGTTCCGCGAAGCGTTGCGGGGGTCGTTGAAGTATCAACCGTTACGTCTGTAAATCCTTTTTTCTTCAGAGCGTCTTCGATTTTTGTTTTTAACGCCGGGTCGGTCGTCGCCGATTCGTTGGTTTTCATGACCGGAGTCGGGGTCGCCATATTTATATTCATATTGGCGTTCATCATATTAGCGTTTGTGTTGCTCGAATTGCGACATCCGGCAAATGCAAGAAGTGTCGCTAAACTCAAAACTATTAGAAATTTTTTCATTGATTCCTCCTGAAATCTGTCTGATTTATTTAAAATTTACTTCGCTTCCGAAATCCGGTCGGACATAAAAAATCGTTATATTTCAACGATTCAATTTATTTTCCGGCGACATTAAAATCGGAGCGTCATTTTGTAAATTATTGTTGAACTTACTCGGATAAATTTTGTTTGTCAACCTGGTTTGACTCAATTTTCGCAAAAATTCAAGTTAAATATTCAGCCCAGAACTTCTTCGGCGATACGACGCGCGATGTCGTAGGAAGTAAAATGCGGTTTGACAATAAAATGCCAGTCCGCCAGACAGTAAATTCCCTGTCTTTCCTCAAACAAATTCCAGGCGGAATTTCGGCTGATGGCGAGCGGGCGTTTCTGTTTTGAAGTGGAAAGATTGCGCCAGCAATGTTCAAAAGTCGATTCGAGCCAGACGGTCGTATAACCCGAATCTTTGACGATTGAGCGATTGGTGTTGGAAATCCACGTTCCGCCGCCGAGCGCGATAACCGGAGCGGTTGTCGTGTCGAAAATTTCCCGCAGATAGACGGTTTCCTTTTCGCGGAATTTTTCCACGCCGTCATTTTCGATAATTTCGACAATGCTGCGCGCTTCTTTGATTTCGATAAATCTATCGAGGTCGAGGCTTTCGGTTCGCAGAAAATACGCCAATTGTTTGGAAATGGTCGTTTTTCCAACTCCCATAAATCCTGTTAAAACTATGCGTGGTTCGATATTCATTGAAGATAAAGTGAAACGGCAATGGACTCCGCTTCGATAAAACGTAAAATTTATTGAGCGGGAATTACGTTAACAAAATTAACAAAGCCCTGCCCGAAAACAAGCCGCATAATCTTAACGCCGGATTTATTCAAATATAATTCTACTTTTTCCAGAGTTCCGCTTAAAAGCGCGTTTTTTTCGTTGTAATTTTCCGTGTTAAGGCTTTCGGCTAATTTAATATATTCAAATGAATGGATTGTTGCAACCTTGTCGGTCGCCGTGACGCGCAAAATCTGGTTATTATCTTTAACCGCGCAAATATAATTTACCTTTCCGGCGCAGTCGGCAAGAATCGTCCGGCTCGGCATCACAAATTCTTTTCCGATAAAACCATCGGCTATTTTTTCGATTTCGGCGTAAGTTGTTTTCCCTTCCGCAGCTTTTCCCGCCAGCGCGTAGATATAAAAATAACGAAGCCGCGCAAGCTGCTTTTTATCATTATCGGCTTTGAGTTTTCCGAGCGCGGTCGAGGAAAGCTGCGCGGCTTGTGTCCAATTTTCCTTGTCCAAAGCATTGATTACCGCATCCCAATCCTGCGCGGAAATTTCCGCAAGCGGCGCGTTGGCAACCGGCTTTTTCGGAGCGGGTTTTATAATTGCTTGACGCTTTTGTCCGAAAATCGGAAAAGCGGCTAAACAAAAAAGAATAAAAATAAAAATAATTTTTTTCATAACGCGCGTCTTTAGTAAATATCTGATTTTGAACCGCAATATCAAAATTTGATGCGGTAAATCGATAAAGTTTATCGGTTGTTTTTCAAATAAATTCAAAATTAGTTTAACCATTCGCCGTTGCCGCAAAATTATTTACGATAAGTCCCGAAGCTTTTACGAAGGTGAACCGCAAAATGTTTTGTGGCAAAATTTCTCTATGAGTTTTTACCCGCCGAAAGTCGGCGAAAGATTTCACGCACCGGAAAATGCCGGACAGTTAAAAGACACGAATGCCGCCGGAATATGCGCGACTTTTGTCTGCGGCGCGGTTTTGCGTTTTACGCTCTTGATTGATAAACAATCGAAAATAATCGAGCGCGCGAAATTTCAAACCGACGGCTGCGGATTTTTAATCGCTGCGGCGGACGCGCTGGCGGAAAAAATTACGGGCAAAAAACTTTCCGAACTGCACGGCTTGGACGAAAGCGTTTTAACCGCGCAAATCGAAACGGAACTCGAAATTTTTCCCGAAAATCGAAGGCATTGTCTGGAAATTTGCGTCGAAACTTTGCAGGCGGCTTTTAATGATTTTCGCGCCGCGCAGCTTGAAGAATGGACGGGCGAAAAGGCTCTCATCTGCACTTGTTTCGGCGTGTCGGAAGAAACGATTGAAAATCTCGTCAAGGAAAATTCTCTGCAAACGGTCGAAGAAGTAACAGAGGCTTGCAACGCGGGCGGCGGCTGCGGCGCGTGCCAGCCGCTGATTCAGGAAATTATCGATTCGCGTGAATTGGAGAAATTTTTTTGAGTCGAAACGGTTATGTTATAATCAAAGCAGTTTATCTATGGACGAACCCGCAAGTAGTTTGCTTCTTTTTCTTCAAAGCGAAAGTATTTCGCCCGCCGAAGCCATTTTGGATTTTCTGTCGATGTTTTTGCTCGTCGGACTGA
Source organism: Pyrinomonadaceae bacterium (assembly GCA_050996405.1). Classification (GTDB taxonomy): domain Bacteria; phylum Acidobacteriota; class Blastocatellia; order Pyrinomonadales; family Pyrinomonadaceae; genus JBPCRW01. The sequence goes on from JBPCRW010000147.1 coordinate 32,974, forward strand.
ACGCTTTTTTCGTGGCTTCGGAATTTTCGCTTGTTTCGTCGCGCCGCCAGCGCATCGAAACTAAGGTTGAAGAAGGAAATGGCGGAGCGAAAGCCGCACTTCGATTGCTGGATAATCCGACGCGATTTATTTCCGCCGTCCAGCTTGGCGTAACCTTAGCTTCGCTCGCTTTGGGCTGGGTCGGCGAGCCGACGATTGCCAAAATTCTCGAACCGCTGGCGGAAAAAATCGCTTCCGAAGGCACGGCGGGCTACATCGCGCACATCGTCGCCATCGTCGTTTCGTTCTCGCTGATTACATTTCTGCACGTCGTCTTGGGCGAACTCGTCCCGAAAATGTTCGCGCTCGAAAACGCCGAATCGTTTGCCACGTTCGCGGCGCGTCCGCTCGAATTTTTCGCCAAAGTTTTCGCGCCGATTCTATGGGTTTTAAATCAGGCGGGCGGCGCAATCGCTCGCCTGCTCGGTTTAAAATCCAGCCTCGAACACGCTTCGGTTTATACCGAAGAAGAAATTCGACAACTCGTCAATTTATCCGCGCAAAGCGGATTTCTAAACCGAGAAGAACGGCAGCTGATTAACCGCGTGTTCGAGTTTTCCGATACGACCGTCAAAGAAGCGATGATTCCGCGCACGGCGATTGTCGCCATCTCCGCCAAATCTTCGCTCGAAGACATTGCGCGCGAATTTCGCCAGCACGGTTACTCGCGCCTGCCGGTTTATCGTGAATCGATGGATGACATCGCGGGCGTGATTCACAGCAAAGACGTGATGTCTTTTCTGCTGCGCCCAAAGGCTTTTCGTTTGGAAAAAGTTTTGCAGAAGCCGATTTACGTTGTTGACAACGCGCGCCTTGAGGACGTTCTGCGGCAGATGCAGCGCGAAAAATTTCATTTCGGGTTTGTCGTTGACGAACACGGCGGCGTTGAAGGAATCATCACTCTGGAAGATTTATTGGAAGAAATCGTCGGCGATATTTCCGACGAACACGACGAAGAAGTCAACGAGCAGATTCACAGGGAAACGGACGGCAGTTTTACTTTGGACGGCGGACTCGCCGTGCGCGATTTGAACCGTCGCCTGAATCTGCACATTCCGATTGACGAAAGCTACACGACGATTGCCGGATTTTTAATGTCAGAGTCGGGACAAATTCTAAACGCCGGTGAAACGGTTAAATTCAACGGTCACATTTTCAAAGTCGAAAAAGTTGATAAACGGCGGATTGTGAAAGTGAGAATGGAAAAAGTTTCAGCTAATTAAATATGAAATGGAAAGTTTCGATTATTCCAATTGTTGTTGGATTTTCTGTTAGTCTTATAAGTCTGATTTTTGCTTTTGGCATTCTCACTTCGAGAGAATCGACAAGTTCCAAAATTATATTGTGGAATTATTATGCAGCGGTGTATTTAGCTGATAAAGGTTGGCTGCCGCTGTGTTCTGATTGCGAGTTGCTGGCTCTGGGCTATGTTTTGTTCGATGGCTTCATTTTAGGTTTTGCTGTGTATTCGCTGGCTTGTTTCCTTCCCCTAGTTTTGATCGAAAGATTAAAGAAGAATTTTTGAGATCATTTGTCTCAGCCATAGTCTTTGTTTTTCCTATTATTTCAAGCTAAATTTATCAAACAAAGTTTTTCAAGAATTTTATCGGAGTAATTTTTAAAATATGATTTTAATCGAAACAGTGTGGGCGCGTGAAATTTTGGATTCGCGCGGCAACCCGACGGTCACGTTTTCAAAGTTGAAAAAGTTGACAAACGCCGGATTTTAAAAGACTGTAAAGAGAGGCTTTGGTAGCGCATAGGGGAATTGAACCCCTGTTTCAAGGTTGAGAACCTCGCGTCCTGACCACTGGACGAATGCGCCGTAATTTACACCGGATTTTCGTAACAGAGTATATATTTTTTTGCCGACTTAAGCTAATTTAATAATTTCAAAACGACCCTTTTGAAACGAAACAAATAAACCAACAATTCTTAAAGTTTTTGTCTTTTTCGACTTTTCACGTTAAATTTATCAGACAGGTTTTTCAAAAATTTTATTGGAGTCTTTTATAAAAATGAGTTTAATCGAAACAGTGTGGGCGCGTGAAATTTTGGATTCGCGCGGGAATCCAACGGTCGAAGCGGAAGTCGTTTTGGAAGACGGGACGCAGGGACGCGCGGCAGTTCCGTCGGGCGCGTCAACGGGCGAAAACGAAGCCGTCGAATTGCGCGACGATGACAAATCACGCTATTTGGGCAAAGGCGTTTTAAAGGCGGTTGAAAACGTCAACGAAAAAATCGCGTATGAATTGGAAGGTTTGGACGCGCTCGACCAAACGCTAATTGATAAAACTTTAATCGAACTCGACGGCACGGAAAATAAATCTAATTTGGGCGCAAACGCGCTGCTGGCGGTTTCGATGGCAACAGCGCGGGCGGCGGCGGCGTTCCAGGAAATGCCGCTTTATCGCTATATTGGCGGCACGAACGCGAAAGTTTTGCCCGTGCCGATGATGAACATTATCAACGGCGGCGCGCATGCCGATAACAACGTAGATTTTCAGGAATTTATGATTATGCCGGTCGGCGCGGAAAGTTTCAGCGAAGCCTTACGCGCGGGCGCGGAGATTTTTCACAATTTAAAAAATGTTTTGAAATCGAAAGGTTACGCGACATCGGTCGGCGACGAAGGCGGTTTCGCGCCGAATCTGAAATCGAACGAAGAAGCGATTGAAACGATTTTAGAGGCGATTGAAAAAGCCGGTTACAAGGCTGGCGAAAATGTGATGATTGCTTTAGATCCGGCGGCGAGCGAATTTTTCGACGGCGTGAATTACATTTTTAAAAAGTCCGATAAACGCAAACTTTCAAGCGACGAAATGATTGCGTATTGGACGAACTGGACTTCAAGGTATCCGATAATTTCCATCGAAGACGGTTTGGCAGAAAATGATTGGGAAGGCTGGACGAAAATCACCAAAAACATCGGCAAAAGAATTCAACTTGTCGGCGACGATTTATTCGTCACGAACACGAAATTTTTGCAGCGCGGAATTGACGTTGGGGCGGCGAATTCGATACTGATAAAAGTTAATCAAATCGGAACTTTGACCGAAACTTTGGACGCGATTGAACTCGCCAAAACTAACAATATGACCGCCGTCATTTCGCATCGTTCGGGCGAAACCGAAGATTCGTTTATCGCCGATTTAGCGGTTGCAACCAACGCCGGACAAATCAAAACCGGCAGTTTGTCGCGTTCCGACCGCATCGCCAAATATAATCAACTGCTCAGAATCGAAGAAGATTTGGGCGACGGCGCAAAGTATTTAGGGCGCAAAGCGTTTTATCAAATCAAACGGCAAGCGTGATAAAATTCAAACGAGAGGTGAAATTTTTATGGGACAATTAGTCATCGAAGTTCCGCAAGATGTCAATTTGAAATTCAGCGTCAAAAGCGCTAAAATTGCCAACGAGATTTTGCGGCTGGTTAAAAGTACAAAGAAAAAATTGGAAACGATAACTTTGGATTTGCCATACGATTTGGACGAGATAGACGAAAATGAAGTGTTAGGCATTTGGTCTGACCGCGAAGAAGTTGCGGATGAAATCGCCCGCAAGGTGCGCGAGCAAAACAGAAAAACAACGTGAGTCAATTTCTGCCGGACACAAATGT
>JBPCRW010000168.1:0-21726 GCA_050996405.1 Pyrinomonadaceae bacterium
ACGCCGCTAAAAATATCCTAAAACGTGCGGTCGGGCTGACCGTTGGAACGCTAACGTATCTCAATAGAGACAGCGTAGTTTCAGAATCTACAATCCATACGCTTTAGCGTTGGTTGTAGAGTGTCAATCGGCGTATATGAAATGGACGCGGCGGGAACGGTGGTCTACCACAAATCGATGACGGATAGCCGAACAAATGAATCCGAGCCGAATTTAATCGGACGCAATTTTTTTGACGAAATCGCCGCCTTTCAAAATTTTATGGATTTCCGGCGACGATTTAAATGTTTTGTCGGCGATTCGCATCCGGCGGACGAATTTAATTTCGACTTTTATCTTCGGGAACAAATTCTTGAAATCAAAGTCAAACTGGTGCGCGCGCGCGAGCGGCAGGATAACAAAAACAGCAATTTAATAATCGTTGACATCAGAAAAGTCTGATTCGAGATTGAAGACGAAAAGCGATTTATTCAAGGGAAGGTTAAAATTAATGCAGAACGATTCCGGTCATAGTTTTAATTACACCGTAAAAAACTCGTTTAAAAATCAAACGCGAAATCGTCAATCATTAGCGGCGGCAATCAAACTTAAAGGAAAACTGCCGGACGCGGATGCTTTGCCGAATCAGATTATCAATTCGCTGCCTTCGGTGGAATTCGCGTATTTTTTATCGTTTGCGAAAAGAATAAATCTCTCCGCCAGTGAAAGCATTTACCGGCACGGCGATAATATCGAATCCGTCTATTTTCCCGAAACCGCCGTTCTTTCTCAATTTCAGGTTTTGGAAGACGGCAGAACCTGCGAAATCGCCATGATTGGCAGAGAAGGTTTTGTCGGCTTGCCGAAGATATTCGCTTCGGCGACGGCAAATTGCTGGACCGAAGTTTCGGTTGCCGGAAGCGCGTTGAAAATCGACGGCGAACTGTTCCGGCATAAATTCAGCACCAACAGCCTGCTGCGGGCGAAAATGAACGAATACGCCAATTACTACATCGAACAGCTTTCGCAAAGAATCGTCTGTAATTATTTCCATCAGATAAAGGAACGTTTTTGCAGTTGGCTTTTAATGCTTCAGGATCGCCGCAAGGACAATAAATTTTCGTTCACGCATGAAGGAATCGCCCGCCTGCTCGGTGTCCATCGCCCAAGTTTAAGCGGCATAGCGAAAGAACTTCAGCAGAAGGAAATAATTTCTTATTCACGCGGGCAAATTATTATTCTTGACCGAAAAAAACTGGAAACTTCCGCCTGCGCCTGCTGCCTGACCTCCAGAAATCACTTTGCCGCGACTAATTGATTTGAATTTATCGGAAATCACTTTCTCGACGGAATTTTTAAAGACGGAAGGGCGAGAAGGCATTTTAATAAATTTTTTAACGGAATGCGGAAATGTTTAAACCGTAGCGTTCGTCGAGGTCTTTTTCGACCGCTTCGTTGACGTTTTTCAGATTATTCAAACGGCGTTCGGCTTTTTTGATGTGCGATTTCGTGCGTTCCGCCATTTGCCGGAAAAGATTTCTGCCTTCGATTTGTTCGGCGCGCACTTTTTCGCGCAAAGTGTAAAGTTCGGAAAATTCGGTTTCCGTTTTTTCGGTTTTGAGTGATTTTAGGCGATTCGCAACCTGTGAAATTTGACGAATCGCGCGAACGAGTTCGTCGCCGATTGAATCGCCTTTTACAAGGTCGGGACTGTCGCGGTATTCCTCGACCAATTCTTTTAAACGCCGTTCGTTACCATCGGAAAACGCATCGTTTAATTCAGCCATCAACTCCGTGCGCCGCCCGCGTTCTTCCGCATCCAACGCCAGATCTGGATGAATCAGACGCGCGAGTTTGTGATAAGTTTTGCGCTGTTCCGGTGTCGGATTATATTTGTTCGAGCAAGCCTGAAAAACTTCTTCCTCGTCAATCGCCGATTCTTCGGCGCGTTTGCGGGCTTCTTCCGCTTTGCGTTTTATTTCCTCGTCGTCAGGATTTAATTTAACCTCTTCTTCGGCAATCTGCGCTTCGATTTCGTCGAGTTCGGCGTAAAGCTGCCCGACTTCCATCGTATAATTCGCCTCGAACTGTTCGAGTTCGGCACGCAGTTCGGTCATTTCTTCTTCCCGAAAAGCGAGCGTTTCCTTCAAGCGTTCCAACTTGCGCTTTTTCTTTTCGAGTTCGATTTCTTCCGGCGATATGACGTTCATAATGGAATTTTAACGTAAAGAAACAAATTGAAAAAGTCCGACAAAAGAGTATAGTTAAATTGCTATGAAAATCCGCGATTTAATCACGATTGACTCTGAAATTCTGAGCGGAACGCCCGTTTTCAAAAATACGCGAATGCCAATTCAATCGCTTTTCTGGCATCTCGAAAACGGCGTGACGATTGACGATTTTCTGGAAGATTTTCCATCGGTCAGCAAAGAGCAGGTCATTCAACTTCTGGAGTTATCAAACAAAATAGTTTCTACTGCGGTTGGATTTATCGAAATACAAAAATAAAACAGGATAGACAGGATTTACAGGATTTGATTTTTATCCTGAATATCCATGTCCATCCTGTTTTATTTTTTTGTTAAGAGTTTCGACACGCGAAACTTAAATTTCAGTTTTATCAGCCTTCGATTTCGGTGAACTTGCTCTCGGCAAGTTTTTCCGCGTCGGCGATTGCTTTTAGATTTTTGCTTTCGACTTCCGACAGCATTTCGTCTTTGAAATCGGGGTTCGGTTTATACCAACTCATTTCGGTAAAAGATTTTTGAAGTTTCACGTCTTTAAAAATTCGTCCGTGACGCGCGTAAATTTCGTTTCGCAGCATTCGCAAATCTTCGGCGAAAAGCCCTTCAAACAAATCTTCCGTGACGGGCTGCGTCGCCAATTGCTCGCGGATTTTGTTTTCGTAACTCTCAATCGTTTTAACGTTTTGCTCTTCAATCGGATTGAGTTTTATTTTCGACTGGTCTTTGACGGGTTTATACCAATCCTGCCACATATAAAACGCTCGATAGCCGGGCGTGGAAAAAGTTTTTCCGTGACGCGCAAAAAACTCGTTTCGCATAATTCGCAGTTCGTTTAAGGTCGCGCCTTCGAGCATTTTTTCCGACAGCAAAACGTTTTGAAACTTGTCCATATCGCCTGGGGAGACGGCGACTTTGCGCTGTTTGTCGCGGGCTGTGCGAATCGTCGTCAAATTTTTGCGGTCAATCTCGGACAATACGGACGGGTCGTAATTCGGATTCGGTTTATACCAGTAGCGATCCTCGAAATATTTTTGCAGCCAAGGCTCGTCCGCAAAAGTTTTGCCGTGAATCGCTTCCATTTCCGCGATTAAAACGCTCCATTCGGCGGCGGTGTTCGGCGAAAGATTTTCTTCCGCGATTTTCTTTTTTTCCCAAAAACGCAAATCGCCGGGCTGTATAAAATCGTGTTTGATGGCTTCGGCTTCACGAATCAAATCGATGTTGCGGCGTTCGTTTGCGGTCAGAATATCGTTGCTGAAATTCGGGTTCGGTTTATACCAAGCCTGCCGCGCCAGATAATTTTGAATCGTTTGTTCTTTAAAAATTCGCCCGCGTTTGCCGAAAACGATGCCGCGCAGTTTTCCCAAATCTTCCAATTCCAGTTTGGCGAGTTCGGGTTTGGTCACAATCTTTTTCGAGAAATCAAACGTCTGCCATTTTTTCAGATTAGCCTGTGCGAAAACGTTTGCGGTAAATATCAACACGCAGAGCCAGACAATAAAAATTTTTCGTTTCATATTTTTGTTTTTAAAGAAATCCGCCCTTGCTCACGCGCGGGCTTCTGCCTTACTCATTCGACTTCGACAATTTCAAAACTCGTTTTTATCTCCGCCGTCGGACGCACCGTCGCGGCGACCGAACAATATTTCGTGTCGGAAAGTTCGATTGCCTGCGCGACCGCCCGCGCGGAAATGTTGCGTCCATACACGATATGGTGAATCTCAAATTTCGTGAATGCTCGCGGATATTCTTCGCGGCGCGTTCCCATAATTTCGACGCGATAATTTGTCACGATTTGCCGTTTTTTCTGCAAAATCGAAACGACATCCGATGCCGTGCAAGCCCCGACGGAAACCAGCAACATTTCGAGCGGCGACGGCGCGGATTTTCTATCTCCTTTTGTATCCATTATTTGCGCGTGACCGCTCGGAGTTGTGCCGATAAAAAACTCGTCGCCCGCGTATTGAATTGTCGCTTTATATTCCGCCATTTAACGCCTTTAATAGAACGCCGAATCAAATAAATTTTGCGTGATTGTAGCATAAAATTTTCTACTTCCAACATCTTTTTTCCGGCAGACGCATCTTAAATTATGGCAACCCGAATTTATGGTATGAAAAATGCTGTCGGGATGACGGTTCGAGAAGTTGTTTTTCTGTTTAGGAAGGAGAAAAAATGAATAGAGTAAGGAACGGTTTCGCGCTGGTTTTGTCAATCGGTTTGATATTTTTGGGTTTATTTTCGCAAGCTAATGCCCAGAATCGCGGCAATCAGCGGCAGGTCAACGGAATTCTGCGAAGTTTGAATGTCAAAGTTGATACTTTTCGCAACGATTTGGATAACGAATATCAACGTTCGACGATAGGCGGCGACAACCAAAATCAGATAAATAATTATCTGGACACGCTGCAAAATAATCTGAGCGATTTTCAGGGAAAAGTTGACCGTCAGCGCGAAACGGCGGACGACGTTTCACAGGTTTTGCAGACGGCGAAAAACATCGATGATTTTATCGCCCAAAGCGGTTTTACCACTAAACTTCGCCGCGAATGGACGGATTCCCGACCTCTATTTGACCAGTTAGCAACAAGTTATGGCGTTTCCCCTTACTGGAACACGCGCGGCGGCTCGCAATATCCGAACGGCAATTATCCGCCGCCCGCGAACGGCGGCAATTATCCGCGCGGCGGAAATAATTATCCGAACGGCAATTCTTACAACGACGGTTTGACGGGAACATATCAATTGGACGTTTCGAGAAGCGAAGACACGCGCGACATTGCCGAAAAAGCCATCAACGGCGTTGACCAGCAAAAGCGCGACGAATCGCGTCAGGATTTGGAAGAAAAACTGCGCGCGCCGGAGCAGTTGGCGATTGACGCGCGCGGCAATCAAGTGACGCTGGCTTCGTCGCTCGCCTCGCAAGTCACTTTCACGGCAGACGGCAGCGACCGCAACGAAACTTTGCCGGACGGCAGAAATTTAAGACTTAGAACAACGCTGCGCGGACAGGAATTGACTGTTTCGAGCGTCGGCGGCGACAACGATTACACGGTGATTTTTTCATCAATTGAAAACGGCAAAAGTTTGAAAGTAACGCGCCGCATTACGACCGATTATTTGAATCAGACGGTTTTTGCCGAAAGCGTTTATAACAAAACCGACCAGGCGGCGCGGTTCGATATTTACGACAATCAAACTGGAAATAATCCGACCGTTGCCAATAACCCTAACGGAAATTACCCAAATGGAAACTATCCGAACAGCAATCCGCCTGTTACCAGAAACGGCAGCAACGGGCAATTCGTCGTGCCGAACGGAACGATTTTAACCGCGCGTCTGGAAAACGATATTTCAACAAATGTTTCGCAGAACAACGACCATTTTCGGATGACCGTCACCGCTCCGAATCAATATCAGGGCGCGGTTATCGAAGGCTATCTGTCGGGCATCAACCGTTCGGGAAAAGTTTCGGGTCGTTCGCAGTTGACGTTCAATTTTGAAACGATTCGTTTGACGAACGGCAATACTTACGACTTCGGCGGATTTTTGCAGAGCGTCACCGATACGGAAGGCAAAACTGTTCAGGTTGATACCGAAGGCACGGCAAAAGGCACAAACCAAACTAAAACGACGGAGGTGCGCGGCGCAATCGGCGCGGGATTAGGCGCAATCATCGGCGCAATCGCGGGCGGCGGCAAGGGCGCGGCAATCGGCGCAATCTTAGGCGGCGCGGGCGGCGCGGGTTCGGTTTATGTTCAAGGCAAAGACGACCTTGAATTAAAATCCGGCTCGTCAATTACGGTGCAATCATCGTCGCCGAACAGACCGTAAGCGGTTAGCAGAAAACTGTCAGCGGAAGCCTCGTTTTTAAAGCGAGGCTTTTTACTTTGATTATTTGTTTGCTTCCATATTTTCATAGATAATTACTTGTTCCAGCATCCGAAATTTATGCAATTGATTCCCGAAGAAATTGAAATTTATCGTGACCGGAAATGGCGGCGCGAGGAGGCTTTGAAAGTTGAACGGGCGATGGATGTCGAGCGGATGATTGAAGATTTGGGATTTTGTCTGACGCTGACCGATTCGCGCACGCCGATACCGTCGGTTTATTTGGCGGTTTGCGGTCGCCGTGACACTTTCGCGCCGCGCAACGTTCAAAAAGATTATGAAATGAGTTTGGCGTGGACGCTCAAGGATGAAGTGATACGGCGCGGAAAATTTTATTACGCGAAACTTGTCAAAGGGCGTTCGATGTTCGTCGCGCCGCGTCTCGTGCCGTTTTTTAACGCCGTCTGGGGAGTTCCGAAATCAAAGGAAAAAGAAGTTTTGTCGCCGGAAGCGAATAAAATTCTAAAAATTTTGCGCAAGGAATGGGAAATAGGAACGGCGGATTTACGCGGCGAAGCGAAAATCGAAGATCGAAAAAAATTGACACGGGCTTTGGAAGAATTGCAGCGCGCGTTAAAAGTTATTCCGCAGGAAGTTTTATACGAGCCGCGATTTACATACATCTGGACTTTGGCGGAAGCGCGTTTTCCGAAAGAACTGGCGAAGAAAATCAGCCGCGCGGAAGCCGTTAAAGAACTCGCCCGCTGCTTTCTGGAAATGAACGCGCTGACCCTGCGCGGCGATTTCGCAAAGGCTTTCGGACTGACGCGCAAGGAAGCGGGCAAAGCCAATCACGCATTGGTCGCCGAAGGATTTGTCGAACGATTGGCGTTGGGAGTTTATCGCTTAAAATCGCTCGGAAAATAAAAAAGCGGAAGTTAGTTCTTCCGCTCTAGCTTTTTATAAGTGTCGAAAATTATCAATTCGCTTTAAAGATTTCCTCGTCAATCTTCTGACCGAAAGTAGAGGTTGAAATATTGGCTTCTTCGATTTGCTTATTGTCCGCCAAAAGCACCGTGCGATACGGCACGAGCGTCCCTTGCGCGTAACGGTAATCGTAAAATCTGCGCGTGTATTTGACCCCGTCTTCGGCGTATTCCAGCCACAGGACGCGAAACGTTTTCGCGCTGATATAAAACTTTGTTTTGCGGTTTTCCTTGTCGGTGACTTCTAAAATATAGAGGTCAACGCCCATCACTTTTTCGCGTCCGATTAACTGCAAAGTCGAACCGTTTTCTTTGTAGCGAAGCAGTGCTTCAAGCCCGTGCCAAATCTGGTTTTGAAACGCTTTGGCGGCATCTTCACGCGGCGTAAAAGCCGCTTCGTTATACAGCCCGACCACTTTGTTATCGCTGTAAATCAAAGCATATTTGGCATTCGGAAATTCTTGGTCGAGACGAATTTTTTCCTTTTCCAGATTGTCGCCGCGCATAATTCGCCGTTCATAATTTACCTGTTCGTTCGCGCCGCTGGCGTTGATGATATTTAACTTGCCGTCTTCAATCGTCGTGCGGCGAATTTGTTTGAGATTTTCCCTGCCGCCGCCGCCGCCGTAAAAATAAATTGCCGTTTCTGCAACCTGCTCGGCGGTCGCGTTTTTACTTAAATCGACGGTTTGCGGTTTGCTCTCTTTTTTCGGAATTTTCGCCTTTTCATTTTTCTGCGGAGTCGGTTTATTTACCGGCGCGGACGGATTAGCCTGCTGCGCGACAACCGCTAAAGCGGCGGTCAGCGTCAAAGAAAGTATTAAAATTAGTGACTTAAAACGTGAAAACACTAAAATTTCTCCTTAAAGTTTTGTAATGAAGTCGGCATTCAGCGGATTTTAGCACAGAATATAAAATTCGGCACTCTGGTGAACCAATGCTAGACAATCAATTGATGAAAAATTTTCAATTTAAGATGCTTCAAATTATGATTATAATGAATTTTGAGATTACCGAATATCGAAAAATATAATGCTGAACGTCGCTTTGGTCGAACCCGAAATTCCGCCCAATACGGGCAACATCGCGCGCCTGTGCGCGGCGACTTTTACGTCGCTGCACATTGTCGGCGTGACCGGATTTAGAATGGACGACCGCACTCTAAAACGCGCCGGTCTCGATTATTGGGAAGCGGTCGATTTGCATCGCCATCTCGATTTGGAACGACTTTACGAATCTCTGCCCGATTCGCGTTTTGTCTATTTCACCACCAAAACAAAAAAAGTTTATACCGACTTTCAATTTCAAAATAATGACTGTCTGGTTTTTGGACGCGAAACGCGCGGCTTGCCCGAAAATCTGCTGAAAGCCAACCGGGAACGCTGTCTGACAATTCCGATGCCGAACCCGCGCGTGCGAAGTCTGAATCTTGCAAACAGCGTCGGAATTGTTCTGTATGAAGCACTAAGGCAAATTAATTTTTCCGCAAACGACTAAAATTTTCTTGTCTTTTTGCAGACTTTATGACAAATTATAAATGCTTCAAGAAGTTCACAAATCAAAAATTAAATAGTTTGGGGGAAATATTTATGCTTAAAAATAACATTAAGCCTGTGAGTAGAAAATCGGATATTGTTGTGCAAGTCCTCGGCAATGAAATTCTGATTTATGATTTAACGGAAAATAAAGCGTTTAGTTTGAACGAAACTTCCATGATGATTTGGCAGCTTTGCGACGGAAATAAAACGATTTCCGACATTGCGAGAAATTTATCGGGAAAATTCGATTCGCCGATAACCGAAGATTTCGTGTGGCTCGCGCTGGAACAATTTAAAAAAGATAATCTGCTCGAAAACGCTTCGGAAGTTTCAACCGATTTCGGTGGTTTATCACGGCGCGAAGTTATCCGCAAAGTCGGTTTCGCATCATTGGTCGCCTTGCCGGTAGTCGCGTCTCTGGTCGCGCCGACGGCGATTCATGCTCAATCCGCCGCCGCAGGTTGTTTCGGTAATAATAATCTAAACCAGAGTGCCAATGGATGCACCTGCAACAGTGCCAGTGATTGTAAAAGCACTTGCTGCGGCAGCGGCTTGGTGTGCGTTACTACTAAGTCGGTGGCAAATGGCGGTGCTTGTAATGCGGCTTGTGAATGCGCTGGCGGTTGCTGTGCCGGTGGAACTTGTTTCACGGCTAAAGCTTTTCCAGCAGGCACTGCTTGCGCTTCAACTTGTCAGTGTGTAAATTCTTGCGTTAACGGAGCTTGCACTTAATTGATTAGGTATTTTTCTTAAAACTACTGAAGATAGAAATTGGATTCAGTAAAAAAGACTAGACGAAATGTCTGGTCTTTTTCTTTCATAGAGCAATCTACTTTCACAGAAGCTAAAGAAACAACAAAGTCATTCTATTTAGCAATCAGCGGCGCGCTGAATTTATAAAAGCTGTGAACTCGTCCATTACAGATATAAATTATCTCAAGGACATCAACCTCATTATTTTTTCATTATGTCCGGTAAATTTTGCTATAATCCGTCCTCTTTTTACCACCAAATTTTAGCATCTTTACACATCAAAATTTCATCTCATAAAACGTAGAAAATTTTTATTTGACCGAGTAATTTCGGGAGATTTGAAAAAGGGGTTTTATGAGATTTACAAAATATTTTTTAATTTTAGCGATTGCGATTTTAGGCTTTTCATACAGCGATGTTTCGGCGCAGAGTTACGCGAATAATTCCGCCGTTTCGCAGCAGGCGATTGAACGAGACGTTTTCAAGGAACTGAAAAAACTTCCGTATTACGGCGTTTTCGATTTTATACAGTATCAGGTTGACGGCGGCACGGTGACGCTTTACGGAAAAGTAGCGGTTGCCAGAAATAAAGACGATGCGAAGCGTTTTGTCAAAGACGTTTCGGGTGTCACGAATGTTGTCAACAATATCGAAATTTTGCCCCGTCTCCGTTTGACGACGGCATTCGCCGTCAAACGCTGCGGAGCTTCGCCGCGCGTGGTTTGTATAGGTATTTGTGGGAGCCGAATCCGTCGGTCAGAATTATCGTTGACAGCGGTCACGTCACGCTCGAAGGTTATGTTGCGAATCGCGGCGATTATAATCTGATGAACATTCTGGCGAACGGCGTTCCGAATGTTTTCAGCGTCGAAAATCATCTGATTGTCGAAAACGAGCAGAATCGTTGATTAAACTAATTATTTCAAAATTAAAAGGACGGAAGAAATTCCGTCCTTTTTTGTAAAGTTTTGTCATTTTCGATTCAACAAATTCCGCGTTGAAACTTATAATGAAACATTTGCGTTTAACTGCGAAAGTTTTTTATGAATAGCCAGGAAACCAAATGGAAAAATCTAACCAAATATGCGTGGCTCTCAATCGGCGCGGCGATTATTACAATTACGTTTAAGGGGACGGCTTATTTCTACACGGGTTCGGTCGGTTTGTTGTCCGACGCTCTAGAATCGCTGATAAATCTGGTCGCGGCAATCATCGCCTTGCTGATGATAAAAGTAGCCGCGCAGCCGCCCGATGAAGAACATTCTTTCGGACACGACAAAGCCGAATATTTTTCCAGCGGAATCGAAGGCACGCTGATTTTTATCGCTGCTTTGAGCATTGGCTACGCGGCAATTCTGCGCGTCTTAGAACCGCAGCCGCTCGAACATTTGACCGCCGGTCTGATTATTTCTTCAATCGCCACGGTCGTCAATCTGATTGTCGGGCGGATGCTGATTAAAGCCGGAAAACGGCATCAATCGATTATTCTGGAAGCCGACGGAAAACATTTGATGACCGATGTCTGGACTTCCGTCGGAGTTATTCTAGGAGTTCTGGCGGTTAGTCTGACGGGCTGGACTAGATTCGACCCGATTATCGCGCTCGTCGTCGCCGTCAATATTATCTGGACTGGTTTTCAATTGATTCGACGTTCGGTTTTAGGTTTAATGGATACCGCCGTCGAGCCGGAAACGCAGGAAAAAATTACGGAAATTCTCGACCGTTTTGTAACGGAAGAAAAAATCGACTATCACGCCCTGCGGACGCGGCGGGCGGGCGCGCGAAAATTTATTTACGTTCACATTCTCGTGCCGGACGAATGGACTGTGCAGCGGGGTCACGATTTGATTGATAAAATCGAAGGGGAAATTCTCCGCGCCGTTCCCGAATCCGCAATTTTTTCGCATCTCGAACCGCTCGAAGATCCGGCTTCGTTTGCCGATATGGAACTTTTCCGCTCTCGCTAAACGCTTTGTTTTCCTTTCGCGGTTGCCTTTTTCGCTCGAATCAGTCATCATTTCCGTTTGTCTTTAAAGGCATTTTTACATCTATGATTTCAAAAGAAAATATCAGAAACATCGCAATTATCGCCCACGTCGATCACGGCAAAACGACTCTGGTGGACGCGATGCTCCGGCAATCGGGAACTTTCCGCGACAACGAAGCCGTCACCGACCGGATAATGGATTCGATGGATTTGGAGCGCGAACGCGGCATCACGATTATGGCGAAAAATACGTCGGTGCATTACAACGGCTACAAAATTAATATCGTTGACACGCCCGGTCACGCGGATTTCGGCGGCGAAGTCGAGCGCGTTTTGAAAATGGTTGACGGCATCGTTTTGCTGGTTGACGCGGCGGAAGGCTGCCTGCCGCAAACTCGTTTTGTTTTGAGAAAAGCTCTCGAACTCGGACTTCCGGCAATTGCGCTGGTTAATAAAATTGACCGGCAGGACGCGCGTCCCGAAGAAGTGCTGGACGAAATTTACGACTTGTTTATTGACCTCGGCGCGGACGACGACCAGATAAGTTTTCCGGTTCTGTATTCGATTTCGCGCGAAGGAATTGCGAAAAAGAATTTGACGGATGACTCGAAAAACTTAGTTCCGCTATTTGACCAGATTATCGAAACCGTTCCCGCGCCGCACGCTCTGCGCGACGACACGCTGCAATTGTTAGTTGCTAATATTGATTACAATCCTTTTGTCGGACGGCTCGCCATCGGGAGAATTTTTTCAGGCGAGATTGCTAAAAATCAGGAAGTCGTCGTTTTCAAACGCGACGGCTCGACGCAGAAAACCCGCGTCCGCGAGCTTTATATTTTTGAAGGAATGAAACGCGAAGTTGTTGATAAAGCGGGCGTTGGCGAAATCGTCGCGCTGGCAGGTTTTGACGACATCAACATCGGCGAAACGATTACTTTGCCGGACAACCCGAAACCGCTTCCGGTTATCGCGGTTGACGAGCCGACGATTGCGATGATTTTCGGCGTGAACACTTCCCCATTTTCGGGCTTGGAAGGAAAATTCGTCACGTCGCGTCAAATCAAAGAACGGCTCGATAAAGAACTTTTGGGAAACGTCGCTCTGCGCGTCGCCGACACCGATTCGCCCGATAGTTTTAAAGTTTCAGGACGCGGCGAATTACAGCTTTCGATTCTGATTGAAATGATGCGCCGTGAAGGTTACGAGCTTCAAGTTTCCAAACCGGAAGTTATCACGCGCAAAAACGAAAAAACGGGCGAGTTGCAAGAGCCGATTGAACAAGTCGTCATTGACGTGCCGGAAGAATTTATCGGTGTAGTGACCGAAGCGTTGGGTCGCCGCAAAGGTCAGATGACAAAAATGATTAACAACGGCACGGGTCGCGTCCGTCTGGAATACGAAGTTCCGTCACGCGGTTTAATTGGTTTTCGCGGCGAATTTTTGACCGAAACAAAAGGTACGGGTCTTTTAAATACGATTTTTCTGCGTTTTGATAAATGGCAGGGCGATATGAAAGGACGCGGCACGGGTTCGCTCGTCTCCGACCGGATGGGCGAAGCGATGACTTACGCGCTATTCGCTTTGCAGGAACGCGGTTCGCTGTTTATCCGCCCGCAGACGAAGGTTTATGAAGGAATGATTATCGGCGAAAACGCGCGTTATGTTGCCCTCGACGTTAATCCGATTAAAGAGAAAAAGCTGACGAATATGCGCGCGGCTTCGGCGGACGACGCGATGCGGCTCGTTCCGGTCAAAGATTTATCGCTCGAACAGGCTCTGGAATTTATCGCCGACGACGAACTCGTCGAAGTCACGCCGAAAAATATCCGTTTGCGAAAACGCGGACTCAAACCAAACGAACGCGCCAGGAAATAAAATATCTTCGGCGTAAAATTTCGGCGGAGCAGAAGCGGCGCGTATTATTTTTCGCGTTGTAACCTGAATCAATTTCCGCGCCGGTTTTAACGCGCGTCGAATTTATCTTGCGCGATAATTTCATAAGTCGTCGGTTTTTGCGGTTCGATTGCCGAGCGCGGCGACAAATTCCGATTGTGTAAAGATTTAATTTTCGTTCGTTTCATCGTTCGACGTTTTCGGTTTATAAATTTCGTAGCCGTGCGCGTCGTCGTAATAATAACTTTTCTCCGTTTGTTTTTTACCAATCGGATTTTTCTTTTCGGTTTTCTTTTTTTCTTCCGTTTTCCGCGCTCGCTTTTCTTTTCGCTTCGTCTTTTCGCTCATACTTCGTTTATACTTCTTTCAAAACTAACCTTGTGAACTGAACTTATGAAAACCAAACATTATCTTTTAACTTTCGGATTCGTTCTGACTTCGATTGTTTCAACTTATTTTGCAACAGTTTCGACCGCCCAGCAAAGCACGCAGCCCGCACCCGTCGTCACAGCCGACAACGAATATCAGGTCGGCGCGGTTCTCTATATGCAGACGGCGGCGGAATATCGCGCCCTGTGTTATCAGGCTTATAACGTCGCGCAAATGGCTCTGGATGCCGATTTCGACAAAAAGAATTTGAAAAAGTTGCCGAAAGCGCAAAGAAAAATGCCGCGCGCCGTGATGATTGATATTGACGAAACCATTCTGGATAATTCGCCGCAGCAGGTCGATTTAATTAAACGCCGCGCGCCGTTTAACTTGAAAGACTGGTATGCGTGGGGCGAACGACGGAGCGCGAAAGCGATTCCCGGCGCGGTCGAATTTTTAAATTACGCCAATCAAAAAGGCGTGAAAATTTTCTACGCTTCAAACCGCGACGAAGTGCAGAAACAGGCGACGATGGACAATTTAAAATCCGACGGATTTCCCGATGTCACTGCCGAAAACGTTCTTCTGCGGCAAAACGATTCAAGCAAAGAACCGCGCCGTCAAATGATTATGCAAAAATACCGCATCGTCCTTTTCGCGGGCGATAATTTGGACGATTCGTCGCAAGTTTTCGAGAAAAAATCGGTCGCCGAAAGATTTGCCGAAACCGATAAAGCGCGCGAATTGTTCGGCAGAAAATACATCGTTTTGCCAAATCCGGTTTACGGAACATGGGAAAACGCGATTTACGATTACGGTCGTTTAAACGAAGTCCAAAAGTCGGAAAAACGTTTAAATGCTTTGCAGTTGCCGTAAAAATTCATTGAATAAATTAAAATGCTGAAAAACAAAATCTTTTGCCGCTTATCATTTTGTCTTTTTACTTTTGCCTTTTGCCTTTCGACGTTCGCCCAAAATTTGACCGTCCGCGATATTATGCGCGAGCCGAGTTTGGCGGGAATGCGCCCCGAATCGGAAAAACTTTCGCCCGACGGCGCGAATGTAATTTTTTCTTGGAACGCCGAAGGGCGCGAGCCGCGCGATTTGTATATCGTAGATTCACACGGCGGCAATCCGCGCGTTTTAGTCAATGCCGAACAGAATTACGAAGCGCGAACGCCTGCGCCCGAAAGCAAACTGAATTACGGCTTAATCGCGCGCGACGATTTTGCGAAAGCGCGTGAAAAAAACTTGGGCGGCGCGGAATTTTCGCCCGACTCGAAACGCATTTTATTTTTGCAGAATTCGGATATTTACGTTTTGGATTTGGATTCTCAAAACGCGAAGCCGCGCCGCATCACGCGCACGCAAGGCTCGGAAAATTCGGCGCGATGGCTCGACAACGACAGCATTTTATATAATTCGGGCGGAAATTATTTCATTTTAAATTTGAGAGAAACTTCTTTAATTCAAATTACAAAAGAAGCGAATCCGCAGGCTTTTGTTTCAATTTTCAACGCTACTCCTGCGAAAGACGGAAAACTTTTGGCGTATGTTTTAAGCGACGGTTCGCGGCAGAAAGCTTTGTTTGTGCCGAATTATCTGGACGAATTTGTGCAAGCGCAGACGACGCGGCGCGGCTTTACGGAACAGAAAGTTTTCGTTGCGCGAACCGACGGAAGTTTAGAAAAACCTTTTGAAATAAATTTGCCGAAAGCCGAAGGCGCGGGTTACATTCGCGGACTTGATTGGGCGGCGGATAACTCGTCTTTAATCGTTGACCGCATTGATAAAGATTTGAAACGACGGCAGATTTTTTATATTTTCAACGTCGGGCGCAAAGACGAAAATACGATTTTAGTCACCGGAGAAACTGACGAAAAATGGATTGCGCCGTTGTCGCGCATCGTTGAGCCAAATCCGAAAGACTCATCGCAGATTCTTTTCGCGTCGGAAAAAGACGGTTTTAATCATCTTTATTTGGCGACGCTCGAACGCGCAAAAAAACAGCCGAATCCGAAAGGCGAGATTCGCGGGGAAAATTCGTCGGACGCGGGTTTTACAAAAAATGTTTCGGTCAAACAATTAACCAAAGGCGCGTTTGAAGTTGATTGGGCAAAATGGATGTCGGACGGCAAAAAATTTATCTTTTCTTCGACCGAAGGCGGAACGGCGACGCGCGAATTTTATGTTGGCAATCAAAATAGCTTCGGCAAATTTTTTAACTCCAACGATAAAGGAATGCGAACAAATCCGCAGCTTTCGACAACCCCGCAAAACGACGACGTTCTGCTTTTTGAATTTTCAAAATGGAATCAGCCGACCGAACTTTTTACTTATCAACGTCAGTCGACATCCGACATTCTCCTTGATATTCCAAGACAATTAACAAAAACCACACCCGAAAGTTTCAAAGAAATTAAATGGAACGCGCCGCAATTTATTGACATTCCGGCGCGCGACGGCAAGCAAATTAAATCGAAAATTTATCTGCCGTCCGATTTCGATAAAACGAAAAAATATCCGATGGTGATTTTCGTTCACGGCGCGGGTTATCTGCAAAATACGATTAACGGCTGGAACAATTATTACCGCGAATTTATGTTCAACGAACTGCTGACCGAGAAAGGCTACATCGTTTTGGACATTGATTATCGCGGCTCGGCGGGTTACGGCAGAGATTGGCGGACGGACGTTTATGATTTTCTCGGCGGCAAAGATTACGATGACCATTTGGACGCAATTGATTATACCATTAAAAATTATTCGGTTGACCCGAAAAGAATCGGCGTTTATGGCGGAAGCTACGGCGGATTTATGGCGGAAATGCTGGCGTTTCGGACGGACAAAATCAATTGCGCCGCCGCGCTTCGTCCGGTCGCCGACTGGAAAAATTATTTTTATTCGTCGCCTGTTTATACGGCTGAAAGATTGGGTTTCCCCGAAAAAAATCCCGAAGGTTATAAACGCTCGTCGCCGATTTCTTATGCCGAAAATTTGGATAAACCTTTGCTAATTCTGCACGGCTTGGTTGACAGCAATGTTCCCGTGCAGGATTCGATGCAGTTAGTCGAAAAGCTGATTCGTCTGGAAAAAACCGCGTATTTCGACGAGATGATTTATCCGGCGGAAAATCACGGGTTTGAACGCCCGACTTCGTGGACGGACGAATATACGCGAATTTTGACGTTTTTCGAGAAACATTTAAAATAGGAAAGATTTAGCCACGAATGACACGAATAACACGAATCAAAGAGATAAAAATAATTCGTGTTATTCGTGTCATTCGTGGCAAAAAATTATATGAGAATTTTAGTAACCGGCGGTGCTGGTTTTATCGGCTCGCATCTGTGCGAAAGACTTTTGAACGACAATCACGAAGTCGTCTGTCTTGATAATTTTTTTACAGGCAGAAAGGAAAACATCTTTCATCTGCTCGACAATCATCGTTTTGAATTGATTCGTCACGATGTCACCGAACCTATCTTGCTCGAAGTTGACCAGATTTATAATCTCGCGTGTCCGGCTTCGCCGATTCATTATCAATACAATCCGGTGAAAACCGTCAAAACCAGCGTGATGGGCGCAATCAATATGCTTGGCTTGGCAAAGCGCGTGCGGGCGCGGATTTTTCAGGCTTCGACTTCGGAAGTCTATGGCGACCCGATAGTTCATCCGCAAACCGAAGATTATTTCGGCAACGTCAACTGCATTGGTTTGCGAAGCTGTTATGACGAAGGTAAGCGCGTTGCCGAAACTTTGTTTATGGATCATCACCGCCAGAATAATGTTGACACACGGATTGTCCGAATTTTCAATACATATGGTCCGAGAATGCGCGAAGACGACGGGCGCGTCGTCTCGAATTTTATCGTGCAGACATTGCGCGGCGAAGATTTGACGATTTACGGGACGGGCGAGCAAACGCGCTCGTTTTGTTATGTTGACGATTTGGTCGAAGGCTTTATTCGTTTGATGAATACGGAAGCCGAAAATATTCATTTGCCCGTCAATCTCGGCAATCCGGGCGAATTTACGATGAACGAATTGGCGCGTGAAGTTTCAAAAGCAACCGGCAGGGAAATCAAAATCAAATCTATGCCGCTGCCGCAGGATGACCCGAAACAGCGTCAGCCGAATATCGAGCGAGCGCAAAAACTTTTGGGCTGGTCGCCGACCGTTCCGCTTGCCGAAGGTCTGAAAAAAACCGTCGCTTACTTTGCGGAAAGAATCGAGACATCGGAAAATAGGTAAAATAAGTAAGAGGTTAATAAATATGGACGAAGAAATTGTTGAAGAATTTAACGAAAAATTTGCCACCGTCGAAGACGCATTGAAATATGTCGCTGGTTCACAAGCCAAATCCGAGTTCGTTCGCAAACGGGAGAATGCCGCGCATAGCAAAGATGTCGCTGAAATACGCGAACTGCAAAAGCAAACCCAACAGCAAATAGACAAAACCCAACGGCAATTAGACTACATTACTAAAGTTTTGCGATTTAATATCGAAGAATACGAGTTTCAAGAAGAAAAACTGGAAATGGCTGGGGAAATTTTAATCAGCAAGCGGAAAAAATAATTTTATGAAAATTTTAATCACGGGCGGGGCGGGCTTTGTCGGTTCGCATCTCGCCGATAAACTTTATCACGAAGGTCACGAAATCACGGTGATTGACGATTTATCAACCGGACGCTATCAAAACGTCGCGCATCTCGAAGGCAAGGAACGTTTTCGTTTAATTATTGACACGATTTTGAACGAAAAATTGATGGAAGAATTGATTCGTGAAACCGACCGCGTTTTCCATATGGCTTCGGCGGTCGGCGTGAAGTTGATTATGGAACAACCCGTCAAAACCATCGAAACGATTTTTCACGGGACGGACGTTGTTCTAAAATTCTGCTCGCGCTATCGAAAACGGGTTTTGATTCCTTCGACTTCGGAAGTCTATGGCAAAAGCACGCAAGTTCCCTTTACCGAAGACAACGATATTTTAAAAGGCTCGACTTCAAAACATCGCTGGGCGTATGCCTGCGCCAAAGAACTCGATGAATTTTTAGCTCTCGCGCATTGGAAGGAAACCCGTCTGCCGGTTGCCGTTATCAGACTTTTCAACACGGTCGGACCGCGCCAGACCGGACAATACGGAATGGTCGTGCCGAATTTTATTAAAGCCGCGCTGAAAAACGAACCGATTCCGATTCACGGTGACGGAAATCAGGCGCGCTGTTTCGGTCACGTTTCCGATGTCGTCGAAGGTTTGACGAAGGCGATTGAAACGCCGGAATGTTTCGGGCAGGTAATGAATCTCGGCAACAGCGAAGAAGTCACGATTAAACAGCTTGCCGAAAAAGTGATTGCGATGACCGGAAGCAAAAGCGAGCTTAAATATATCTCTTATTCCGAAGCCTACGGCGAAGGTTTTGAGGATATGATGCGGCGCGTCCCGAATCTTGAAAAAGCAAAACGCTTAATCGGCTATCAGCCAACCCGCACGCTGGAAAATATCATCAATGACGTAGCCGAACAATTCCGCGAAGAACTAAAATCCGATTCGGCAGGCGCGTAAAATTGAAAAAAATAGCTGCGAAAGTTCACAAAAACACAAAAGCAAAATCCAATTTTTTTTGTGTCTTTTGTGAATTTTTGTGACTGTTCTAAAAATATGAGTTATCTTTTAAAATCCGCTTTGCTGATTTTTGTTTTTTCAGCCGTTGCCGTTTTCGCGCAAGATGAAACGGGCGGCGTAAAAGGCAAAGTTCGCCAAATGAACGGCAGAGCGATTAGCGAGACGACAATTACCGCGCGACAAGACGGCAAAGACATCAAATCCACTCGTTCCGACGACAAGGGAAATTTTGAACTGCGCGGACTCGCGTCCGGCGTTTATAATTTCGTATTTGAGAAAACGGGTTTTGCGACCGGAATTAAATACAACGTCGAAATCAAAAGTAAAAAAACGCGGGATTTGGGCGACAATTTAAGATTATCGGTTGATGCCGGAACGCTGGTTATTATTCGAGGCGTGGTCTATGACGCGAACGGTAGAAGCGTTCCGGGCGCATCAATCGAAATCGAAAAAAAACAAGCGGACGGAAGCTACCGAAAAATCAGCCAGACCACTTCAAGCGATGGTTTTGACGACGCGCCCAACGCATTGACGCGCGGCGAGTTCGGCTTTCGTTTCCCGTCGGGCGCGGCAGATTTTCGCGTCACCGCTTCATTCAAAGGTGTTTCGGCAAGTCAGGAAGTCAGCGTCACGAATGCCGCCGTTTATCGTCTGGCTCTAACGCTAAAAACGGAAGAAAAATAGGATGCGGATTTAACTGATTCAAGCGGATTGTCGCGGATGGTGTTTTATATAAAGTCCGCGACAATCCGCTAAATCCAGCGTTCATCCGCGTCCTACTTCTTAATTTACAGTTTCCGATATTTCTTCCGCTTGATTTATTTGCGCTGAGACGGCTTGCGCGTCGGTCACAATCAGCGGAAATTCTTCGAGCAGAACGGAATTTGCCAGCGTTTGAATCCAGTAAGTTCCCGCATCGGAGAAAACTACGTTGACAAAAAAACTAACGTTATCGGTAAAACCGCCTGTCGCCAGTTCAAGCGCGGTTGGCTGCGAAGTGACAATTAAATTTGATTTATCAGGCGACAAAACCCGCACTTCTGCCTGATGAGTTCCCTCTCCCTGCCAGTGATTGACAACCGCGAATTTAATCAAGGAAACGGGCAGTTTTTCGACCATTATGTTTTGAAAAACTCCCATCAGAGAGATTTTATTTCCCATTTCAATCCGCACGTCGTCGCACAACAGTGTATAGACAAGTTGTAAATTTCCGTTATTCATTAACAATCTGAAAACGTCTAATGCGCGGCGTTTTCTATTTTTCGAGCAGAAACAAAAATTCCTGATTTCCCTTTTCGATTTGGCGCGTCCAGTCATTCGTCCAGTACATTCCCGACATTACATTGCGCCGGTAATCAATTTTTGAAACTTCGATTATTTTACCCGATTCGTTCAAAATCTCGTAAAGTTCTCCGGCGGTCGCACGTCCGCCCGAACTATACAACAAAATAATATATTTCGATTTTGTCGCGGCAATCAGCTTTTCAATCGCTTCGACGGCGATAAATTTTCCTGTTTCGTTTGCTCTGAATTCTTCAAAAACCGAACTTGCCGATGTGTCCGAAGTATCAATTCGGCGTTTCGCCTTTCCGAAAATTTCCGGTTTGTCATTTAAACAAACGCTCGTCCACAAATGATAATACGCCGAATAGCGAACGCGCGACGGCGGCATTTTTTCGTTGTTCGAGCCGTATGGCGGGTCGAAATACGCCAAATCTGTTTCGACTTTTTCGACTGCTTTGAAAATGTCATCGTTGAAAATTTGATGCTCCTTTTCGGATTCAAAAAGACGCGGAACTTCGAGTTTCATCCGGTTAAATGAGCGCGGCGACCAATCGCTCAAATAAGAAGAAAAATGTCCGAGCGCGCTGTCCACGCGGTCAAGCGCGAGAATCAAACTCGTCAAAACAACCGATTTTTCCGTTTCGTCCAAATTCAAACAATCAATTTCATCACGAATCGCGTCAAGTTTTCTGGTGTTGTGAATCTGAAAAGGTTTTTTCAAACCATCCGCCTGCAAAGACGATTTTCCATTCGGCAATCCACCGTAACATTCCGTGAACCAGCCGTCTTTTTCCGGCAAAGCGTTTAAATAATCAATAACCTCTTGATAATATTTGCGGTTTTTTTTTATTTTTCAAATAACACAAACCAAAAACTTTTGACCAAACGGCAATGTCGTTTGAAACGACACGATAGCCCAGTTGCGCGAACACTTGCGAGACGCGAGTTGTTCCGGCGAATCCGTCCAAAACCGTTTGTGGTTTTACTTTGTGAGCAAGCTGCAAAATATACGGCAGCAGTTTCAGCTTTGAACCGGCATATTTGATTCCTTCGGTTTCGGGAAAATTAAAAATAAACTCTGGGAAAAGAGATGGTTTCACAAGTTAAATGCGCGAACCTTTTCACAAAATCCGCAAAGTTTTTTCCGTTTAGGACTTCCCCATTTTTTTCTCAGCTTTGGCGGAAGGCGCGCGCGACAGTTCGGGCGTAAGGCGAAAAACACACTTACTC
>JBPCRW010000170.1:0-3420 GCA_050996405.1 Pyrinomonadaceae bacterium
ACGCCGCTAAAAATATCCTAAAACGTGCGGTCGGGCTGACCGTTGGAACGCTAACGTATCTCAATAGAGACAGCGTAGTTTCAGAATCTACAATCCATACGCTTTAGCGTTGGTTGTAGAGTGTCAAAAAATTGCTCTTTGGAATGTTTAGCCCCGGATAAAATGTGAAATTTATAATCGGAAGGAGGAAAAGAAATTTTCCTCCTTTTCATTTTTTCAAATAAATCCATTTGTCGAAAAACGCCGATAAATCTTGACCGCTCGATTTCTCAAACGATTTTTGAAATTCAATCGTCGTGACCGATTTTCCCCAAAACGTTTGCGTGTATTCCTTTAAGCATTTCCAAAAAATTTCGTCGCCTAATTTTTCGCGTAAAAGGTGCATCACATACGCGCCCTTTTGATAAACAATCGTGCGGTCTTCGCGCGTCGGTTTATTCCAATCGGGAAACACGAGCGATTTATCGTTTCCCGCATCACGCGCTTTTTCGTAGCGCATTTTTGATTTTTCGATTTCCGCCAAATAGCGTTCGCGTCCGAAACGGTGTTCGAGATATGCGTCAGCCATAAAACTGGCAATGCCTTCGTTAAGCCAGAAATGATTCCAGTTTTGATTGGTCACCATATTGCCCCACCATTGATGTGCAAATTCGTGCGCGCCGAGCCAGATGTCCGTTTCGTCCTTTAAAACTCCCTGACCGTAGTCGTCGCCGAGAGCCGTAAAACTCGACATTTCCTGTTCGACACCGCCCGCCGCCAAAATTTGCGTATAAGTTTTGTCGGCATATTTTACGCCCGCTTTGCTTTCGTAAAAATTCAGCATATCTGAAGTGCTGCGAAAAATTTTCAACAGTTCTTCAATCGAAAATTGCGGGCTGACCAAATACCGAAACTCCACACGTTTGGAACGCTCCGCAAATTCCTTAAAATTTCCGGCGGCGAACCCGAAAATATAAGTCGGCACGGGATTTTTCTGTTCCCAAACTGAAGAAATTTTATCGCCGGATAAATTGCTTTGTTTAATAAAGTTTCCATTGCCAACGACTTTGAAATCCCTTGGCAAAATCAAATTCAAACGAAACGCCGCGCGGTCGTCGGGCGCATCCACGCACGGCATCCATTGGCTGGTCGAAAAAATCGTGTAAATTTGTTTTTGGTCAGGAAAAAAACTAATTCCGTATTTCGGCGTGCCGTGATATTCGATTGTAATTTCCCGCCTTTCGTTCAGATTAGCCGGACGCGTTAAAATGACGTTTAATAAACTCTTTTGCTTCGCAAAAACAAGCGAATTTTTGTTTTCGCTCACCGCGTCAATTTCCAGATTACCCGCGTCAAACTGAATTTCGGTCAAGCTGTTTTTCAATGAATCAAACTGCACAATGACTTTTCCTTTCACGGATTTGGCGGCAATGTCGGGTTCGATTTCCGCGTTATAATTCGTCACGTCAAACGAAGCGATTTGCGCTTTTACGTTTGCGGCGAAAAGAAAAATAATTGTTAAAATCGCACGGAATTTGTAATCGTTTAATAGTTTTGTCATAAAAATTTTTGTTCACGCACAAGATAAACTAAATCAGAAAATTACGAATAGCAAAATTTCCGTCTGCTTTGGCATAGCTTGTTTTCGCATTTTTTCGCTAAAATCAAATTGATGAAAATACTCGTCGCGCGTTCCGCCGCAGAAATCGAATCGGCATACGAACAGCTTTCCGCGTCCAAAGTTCTCGGCTGTGATACGGAAACGTCTTCGCTTTCGGCGCGACACGGGGAAATCTTTTCCGTGCAGTTTTCCGACAGTGATTTTTCGGTTTTGATTCCTTTGAGCGAAGGCGTTGCGCTCGGCAAACTGGAAGAAATTTTAACGAATCCCGCAATCGTCAAAGTCTTTCACAATGCGAAATTCGATTTGGAATTTTTGCGCGAAAATTCCTTTGAAGTCGCAAACGTTTTCTGCACGATGATTGCCGAAAAAATTTTAACGCGCGGCGCGGGGCAATCCGCGAGTTTAGCCGAAACTTTATATCGTTATTTCGCGGTTGATTTGGACAAATCGCAGCGCGCGAAATTTAATAAAAATTGGAACGGAATCTGGACGCGCGAATTGGTTGATTACGCTTTAAGCGACGTGGTTTATCTGCCGCAATTGATGCGGGAGCAAAAACTATGGCTCGAAAGATTGGGATTAACGGAAGATTTTGAAAAACTTCTGGCGAAAATCTCTTAAATTTTCAGAAACGGATTTGTCAGATACATCAAAATAATCAGCAAAATAAAATACGGAATTAAAACCGCCGCGCCCGCGTAATCTTTGGCGACGCGCTGTCCGAAAAAGAGCGCGACGACCGCAGCCGCGCCGAGAACGGAAGCGTAAAATATCAAAATAACCGAACCCGAAATTAAAAAATAGACGAGTCCGATGCCGCTCAAAAATCCGGTTGCCAGTTCCATCAGCGTTATTGTTGCGAGCATCGGCGGAACTGTTCCGCGCAAGAATGTTTTGGAAAAATGTCCGGTCAGCCATTCGAGATTGCCCTTCCAATCGAAAACTTTGTCGAGTCCTGATTGAATGAACAAAATGCTCACCAGCAATGCGCCGAAAAGCGAAGGCAGATTTGTGCCTATTTATTTAAATCGCATTTGCTTTATAAAAGAAATTATTCCTTCGCGCTTTTAGCGTTTTGTAGATTCATCACGTCTTCAATTTCTTCGGCTTGTTTCGGGCAATTCGCGGTTAAATTAACATTACCATCTTCGGTCACTAAAACATCATCTTCGATGCGGATGCCGATGCCGCGATATTTGGCGGGCGCGTCCTTATCGTCGGGCGGAATGTAAAGACCCGGCTCGACTGTCAAAACCATTCCGGCTTCAAAGGGGCGCGAATTTTTCGCCGACTGGTCGGTGAAATATCTGCCCGCGTCGTGAACGTCCAAGCCAAGAAAATGCCCGACTCCGTGCATATAATATTTCATAAACTTTTTACCTTTGATAAGGTCTTTCGTTTTGCCTTTCAAGAGTCCGAGTTTTTTCATTCCTTCGGTTAAAAGTTCGATTGAAAGTTCGTGCCGATGTTTAATCGTATTGCCTTTTTTCGTCGCTTCGAGACAGGCGATTTCCGCGTCTAAAACGATGTCATAAACTTCGCGCTGCGCCTTTGTAAATTTGCCGCCGACGGGAAATGTGCGCGTGATGTCGGAAGCGTAACCTTTATAACTTGCACCCGCGTCAATCAACAGTAAATCGCCGTCTTTCAAATCGGCGTTGTTTTCGACGTAATGCAGAATCGTCGCATTTTCGCCGCCGCCGACGATGGAATTATACGCTACGCCCGCGGCGCCGTTTTCCTTAAAATAATTTTCGATTATCGCTTCGACTTGAAACTCGTTCATTCCGGGCTTAGTTTTTCGCATCGCCAAAATG
>JBPCRW010000289.1:0-3716 GCA_050996405.1 Pyrinomonadaceae bacterium
AAACCGCCCCACGTTCGCCTTCCGACCAGCGGACCGAGTTTTCGCTCCTTGAAAAAATACGGCAGAGCATCGCCGCCCGAACCCGACGTTTCATTAGCCAGCATCACCTTCGGTCCGAAAACTCCGGCAATCGGCGTGGTGAACGGCTCTCCATCGCGGATCGTAAAATAACCCATCGGTTTTCGCTCCAGTTCATTGACTATAAAATCGGCGATAAAACCGCCCTGGTTGTAGCGCACGTCAACAATCGTTCCTTCTTTGTCCTGCTGCGCGTAAAAGTAGCGGACGAACGAGGTATAACCCGGCATTCCCGTATTCGGAAGCCAGACGTAGGCAAGGCGACCGCCGGAAAGTTTGTCCACCAGACGGCGATTGTCTTCGACCCAAGCCCGCGTCCGCAGTCCGGTATCACTCGCCACCGGAATCACCGTCACGAGCCGCGAACCTTCCAGCACGGGCTTGCTGTTGATTCTCAAAATCGTCTGGCGATTTGCCGTATTTTCAAAAGGACTGTAAAAATTCGTCGTCGAATCAAGCGGTCTGCCGTTGACTTCGAGAATGTAATCGCCTTCTTTGACATCAATTCCCGGCGAACTGAGCGGCGATCTCAATTCGGGATTGTAATTTTCGCCGTTGTAAATTCGTTTGATTCTATATTTTCCATTTTCGACGGCGATGTCCGCGCCGAGCATTCCGACTTGAACCGGGTCTTCGCCCGGAACGTCGCCCGCTCCCGTCAGATATGAATGTCCAACGGTCAATTCGCCGCCCATCTGCGCGATCAGATAACCCAAATCTTCCCGATTTCCGACGTATTGCAGCATCGGCTGATATTTTTTATAAATCGCATTCCAATCCGCGCCCTGCATCTTCGGATCGTAAAAAAACTCGCGCTGAATCCGCCACGTTTCGCGGAAAATATCCGCCCATTCCGCACGCGGATCAACCTTCATTTCAAGCTGTGCTGTATTGATTCCTCCGTCGCCGACTTTGGCAGGCGCGTCCGTGCCGACGATTCCCCATTTATTGCCTCTTGCGCCGTATAAAAGCTTCTTTTTGTCCGCCGACATCGTGTAACTGACAATTCCATCCATAAACGGAACTGCCGCATTCGCCGCGACTGTGAACTTTTGCAGCCGATAAGCGCCGATTGCGGGAACCAGTTCGGTGTAGAAAAATGTTCCGGACGATCCGGCAGTCAAATTACTGTAATCGGCAGGCGGAACTCGTGCCGAAAGAATCCTTTGCCTGATTCCGTCAAAATCAATGCGGACAGAATTATTCATCGGTTTCGGCTTTACGGTTTCATCCGTCGGCTTCGGTTTCGGAGTTTCGTCAGCCGCAGGTGTCGGCTTAGGAAGCGGTTCGTCGCCGGTTTCCGGCAGAAAAGGCGAAGGTTCGTCGGAATTTAAAACAACTAAATAGATTGACTGCCGCGTCGTGCGGTCAAATGAACTCATATCAACCCAGCCGGAACGCTGTCCGTAATCGGTGCTTGCCAGAAAATAGAGATATTTGCCGCCGGCATCAAAAGCGGGCGAACTGGAATTCGCCAGCCCGTCCGTAATTTGATAAGACTTTTTCTCGGAGAGCGAATAAACGAAAATCGCCAGCATCCGGTTTTTCAAATTTTTTGAATAAGTAATCCATTTTGAATCCGGCGACCACGAAGCCTCAAAGGAATTGCGAAACGCATTGGGATATTGATCCGTATCAACTTTCGTTGCCGCGCCGCTTTTCATATCAATCGTCCAGACGTTTGCGTGATTGTCCTGCATCAGCATCTGCTCGCCGTTCGGCGACCACGAAAGATTTGAAAAGTAAGCCGTCGAAGGCAAATTAATCACGCGCGGCTCGGTTACGCCAAGCGGATCGCCGATCATCATTTGATATTCGCCGCTCGCGTCCGACAGCCACGCGATTTGCGTTCCGTCGGGCGACCACGCCGGATCGCGTTCGTGCGACCCTGAACTCATCGTCAGATTCCGGTAATCGCCTTTGGTCGCGGGAACGGTAAAAATATCGCCGCGCCCTTCAAAAGCCGCTCTCACTCCGCCCGGCGAAAGCGCGGCACCGCGGATCATATCGTCCACTTTTTTAAACTGCGGACGAGTCAAGGGCAATTCGCTGTTGACTTCGATATTCAACTGTGTTGATTTCCCGGTTTTGGCATCAAGCAGATGAATGTAGCCCGCCTGTTCATAAACGACCGCATCCGCGCCCGACGAAGCATTCATCACATCGAAATCATCGTGATTTGTCAGTTTCGTCAGTTTCCGCGTATCAGTCTGATAGGCAAAAAGATTCGCTGTAAAATCGCGGTCGGAAATAAAGTAGATCGTATTTCCCATCCGCATCGGACTCGAATCGTTGCTGTCCGTCCACGACAGTTTTTCGACGGAATTATCGGCGAAATTAAGAACTTTGATCGGGTTCACCCGTCCGCCCCGGTAATGCCGCCAAAAACTTATCTCATAAAACTGCGGAATAAATATCAGCGGAAATTCCTGATAACTAAATTTGTTTCCGTCGGGAGAATACGAACCGGCAAAAGCCGACGGCAGCGGGAGCGGTTCGGGCTGTCCGCCTTCCGCGCTGACCTTCCACATCCGAAAATACGCATCCTGCGGCGCATCTTCTCTAACCGAATTAAAAATTATATTGCGACCGTCCGGTGTCCAGCCCTGAACGCGATCCGGCGCGGGATGAAACGTCAGCCGTTTCGGATCACCGCCCGCCGTCGGCATTACATAAACATCGGTATTCCCGGCAACCGTCGAGGTGAACGCAATCTGCGAACCGTCCGGCGAAAAATACGGATCAATGTCCATTCCCGGTGTCGCCGTCAGCCGCCGCGCCGCGCCGCCGTTCCGGGAAACAGTCCAAAGATCACCCGCATATTCAAACGCCACAAGGTCGCGGCTGACCGCCGGATGACGAAGCATTCGTGTTCCCTGCGCCGACGCGAAGGCGGCAAAAACGATACTTAAAACCAACGCAAAAATTAACGGGCGTATTTTCATAAAAGTTTAAATTAGATTTTCTGCCGAAGCCGGAATCATTCGTTACGGCTTCGGATAATTGAATTGATACGAACGATAAATTAAAACTCGATTCTGAATCCGACCTGTCCTTCACGTCCGGGCAAAACCTGCCTGATCGTGCCGAAGGGATTGACCGCGATAGTCGGGTCCTGATTATAAACACTGCCCGGATTCTGACGATTCAAAATATTGAAAAACTCGAACAAAACCTGCGCCTTAACCCGTTCGCCGAATTTGAAAGACTTGGCAAACCGCATATCGAGATTGACGAACGGCGGAGCCGTAAATTTATTTCGACCGGCAGTATAGTCAACTCCATTGCTAAAGGAATCGCCGTCCGGGTCTAAAAGCCCTTTGGCAGCTTGGCTGAAATGAAAACCGCTCTGGGCGCGGAAAATTCCGCTGAGCTGAATTTGATACGGCAGGTTAACCAGCCCGTTAAACTCGAAAATGTGATCTAATGCCAAATCGGAAGGTCCTTTGTCGAGATCGGGACCGTTAGAAAATGTTCCCGCCTGCGCGACAAAATGACCGTTGGTCGAGATAAATGATCCGTTCGCGTTGGTTTTTCCCGTGGCGGTTTCAGTTACTTGCGGCACGATTCCGATAAAGCTGTCCGAAGCTATCGTATTAATGCCGAGATTATTGTCTATCGCGTGCGAATATGTGTAG
>JBPCRW010000294.1:0-22538 GCA_050996405.1 Pyrinomonadaceae bacterium
AGCGTAATTTAAAACTTCCGATTCCGTGTCAAAAGGCTGAATCGTGACAACCGCGCCGAAGATTTCTTCTTGATTGGTGCGGCAATCGTGCGCGAGATTTTCGATGATTGTCGGTTCGATAAAATAACCCTTTTCACAACGCCCTTTGAGTTTTGCTTGATTTCCGCCGAGCAGAATTTTGCCGCCTTCTTCTTTTGCCAATTCGATATACGAGAGAATTTTTTCCAGATGCGGTTTTGAAACAACCGCACCGACGTTTGTTTTTTCATCGAGTGGGTCGCCGATTTTTAATTTCTTGACGCGCTCGACAAAATCCGTTTTGAACTTTTCATAAATCGGACGTTCGACAAAAATCCGCGAACCGCACAAACAAATCTGACCTTGATTGGCGAAGGATGAACGAATCGTTGTCGAAAGCATTTCTTCGTAATCGCAGTCGGCGAAAATTATATTCGGATTTTTTCCGCCTAATTCTAAAGACAATTTTTTGAACATCGGCGCGGCGATTCGGGCGATGTCCTGTCCGGTTTTTGTGCCACCCGTAAATGAAATCGCTTTGACATCTTTGTGCGCGACAATCGCGCTTCCGGCTTTTGCGCCGAGTCCGTGAACGATGTTCAAAACGCCGTCGGGAAGTCCGACTTCGATGCAGAGTTTTGATAAAAGATAAGCCGTCATCGGCGCAATTTCCGAAGGTTTCGCAACGACACAGCAACCGGCGGCGAGCGCGGGCGCGATTTTCCAGCTGAACAAATAAAGCGGCAAATTCCAGGGCGAAATGCAGCCGACTACGCCGAGCGGTTGACGCAAAGTGTAATTTATCGCTTGTCCGATAGTTTCGTGCGCTTCCGACGAAAAATGCATCGCGGCGGTGGCGTAAAATTTGAAATTGGAAACGGCGCGGGGAATATCAACCGTTTTAGCGAGAGATTTCGGCTTGCCGTTATCAACGCTTTCGGCTTCCGCCAAAAAATCCAAATCGCGTTCAATCAAACTTGAAACGCGCATTAAAATATCGTTTCTTTGTTCCGCGCTCATTTTCGACCACGCGGGAAAAGCGTTTTTCGCCGCTTCGACGGCGCGTTCAACATCGCGCTCGTCTGAATCTGGAATCAGCGAATAAACTTCGCCGGTTGCCGGATTGAAATTATCGAGATATTCGTTTGACGCGAGCTTTAGTAACTCGCCGCCGATGTAATTTTCTATTTTGAGCATTTTTATATTTTCCGTCTAGAAGCTGACTTCTAAATTTATAGTAACTTTTTCTGTTTTGAAAGCGCGAATTTCAAAGATTTTTGTTTTGCCGTTAAATCGGCTAACATAAAAGTATGGATGAAATTGAAGATTTGACTGCTCAATTGGGCGAAGCCGACGGCATCGAACCGCAGTTGCAGATACCTGATGAACTACCGGTTTTGCCGCTGCGCGATATTGTGATTTACCCGTTTATGATTGTGCCGCTGTTTGTCTCGCGTGACCGTTCCATCAGGGCGGTGGACGAAGCGTTGGGTCAAAACCGGATGATTCTGCTCGTTTCGCAAAAGGACGTTGACAAGGAAGAACCGGCGCAGGCAGACCTCTATAAAATCGGCACGGCTGCCGTTATTATGCGAATGCTGAAACTGCCCGACGGGCGGATTCGCATTTTGATTCAAGGGCTTTCACGCGCTTCTATCAACTCGGTTGCCGTCGGCAGCGATTACGCCAAAGCTCGCGTCACGCCGATTAGCGAACCTTTTCCGCTGTCTAATTCGCTCGAAGTCGAAGCCCTGGTTCGCAATGTGCGTGGCTTGATGGAACGCGCCGCAAGTTTGGGTAAAAACATCTCGCCCGAAGTTTTGGCGATTATCGCTAACCTTGAAGATGCCGGACGCTTGGGAGATTTGGCGGCATCGAATCTGGAATTAAAGGTTGAAGACGCGCAAAGTATTCTGGATATTTCCGAGCCGGTCGCGCGGTTGCGGCGCGTCAACGAACTTCTGAACAAAGAAATTGACGTTCTCACGGTTCAACAGGAAATCAACACGCAGGCGCGCGCCGACATTGACCGTTCGCAGCGCGAATATTTCTTGCGGCAGCAGTTAAAAGCGATTCAGGGCGAGCTTGGCGAAGGCAACGAACTGGCGGAAGAAATTGAGCAATACCGCGAGAAAATAATGCAGGCGAAAATGCCGCAATACGCCGAAGAAGAAGCCGTCCGTCAATTGAAAAAACTCGAACGGATGCACCCCGACACGGCGGAAACCGCGACTTTGCGAAACTGGCTCGACACGATGACCGACCTTCCCTGGTCGAAAGCCTCGAAAGACAATCTTGAATTGAAAAAGGCGCAGCGCATTTTGGACGAAGACCATTACGGGCTGGAAAGAGTTAAAGAAAGAATTATCGAAGCTCTCGCCGTGCGAAAATTAAAAGAAAAGCCGAAAGGCTCGATTTTATGTCTCGTCGGTCCGCCGGGAGTTGGTAAAACTTCGCTCGGGCGCTCGATTGCCCGCGCTTTGAACCGCAAATTTGTACGTTTATCTCTCGGCGGGATTCACGATGAAGCCGAAATTCGCGGTCATCGCAGAACTTATGTCGGCGCGATGCCGGGCAGGATTCTGCAAAGCATTATGCAGGCGGAAACGAATAATCCGCTGATGATTCTGGATGAAATTGATAAAGTCGGCGCGGACTTTCGCGGCGACCCGTCGTCCGCGCTTTTAGAAGTTTTAGACCCGGAACAAAATTCTTCTTTTCGTGACAATTACTTGGGCGTGACATTCGATTTGTCGAACGTTTTATTTATGACGACGGCGAATGTTCTGGACACGATTCAGCCCGCTTTGCGCGACCGGATGGAAATTATTTCGCTGTCCGGCTACACGGAAGAAGAAAAACTGGAAATTGCCAGACGGCATCTGCTGCCGAAGCAGATTGAAGAAAACGGGCTGGAAAAAACCGATATTTCGATTGATAAAAAAGCATTGACGAAAATTATCAGTCAATACACGCAGGAAGCCGGATTGCGCCAGTTGGAACGCGAAATCGGCAAAGTCTGCCGCAAAGTCGCGCGCCGCAAAGCCGAATCGGACGGCAACTTTAAACCCGTCAAAGTAAATAAGGAAAACCTGCATGAATTTCTGCGCTCTCCGAAAATTTTCCGCGAATCGGCGATAAAAAAAGACCAAATCGGGACGGTCACGGGTTTGGCGTGGACGGCGGTCGGCGGCGATATTTTGTTTATCGAAGCCTTGCGTTTGAAGGGAAAAGGCAAATTAGTTTTGACCGGACAACTCGGCGAAGTGATGCAGGAATCGGCGCAGGCGGCGTTTTCCTACGCCAAGGCGCGCGCAGTCGAACTCGGAATTAACGAAGAAGATTTCAACAATTACGACATTCACGTTCATATTCCCGAAGGCGCGATTCCGAAAGATGGTCCGAGCGCGGGCATTACAATGGCAACCGCGATTGTCTCGGTTTTATCGCGTCGCCCCGTTCGGAAAGAACTGGCGATGACGGGCGAGATAACTTTAAGAGGCAACGTCCTGCCCGTCGGCGGAGTCAAAGAAAAAATCTTAGCGGCGCGGCGGGCGCGTATTAAGACGGTAATTCTGCCCGAACCGAACAAACGTGACTTGGAAGATTTATCACCGGAAGTTTTAGAGGATTTGACATTTATATTTGTAGATAACGCGCGGCAGGTGTTCCGCGAAGCGTTGCTGGAACGAGAGCCGCAAATTGAAAAAACGAAGTCCAAAGCCGCGAAAAATCAGGCGGGTTGAATACCGCAAACGGGCGCGAATCGCTTTTAACATAAAGCGTAAATTTTGACAATTGCGGTTTTTGTGTGCTAGTTTAGGGAACGGGTTTCCTGTCATTTAAATAAAATCACTTGGCAATCAGAGGAACTTTTCCGCTGTCTGCGGCGTTAATAATTTACCGTAATTTTATATTTCTGCTAGGTCGTTTCAACGATTCGCCCTAACATCCTGAAAAGCATTTGTAAGGAGTATAGACGAACTTGATGAAAGCTAATCTTTTTAAGGTCTTTGGTTTAACCGCAATTATATTTTTTGTTTTCGCATCTTTCGCTGAAGCCCAGACGGGTTCTGGACTGCGCGATATTCAGCCCGATAACGCGGGCGAAGCGCGAATTAATCAGATTACCGACGATGCCGGAAAGTCCTTCAAAGAAGGTTTGCTCGGTTTGGCGGACAATCGCCGTTCAGACGCGCGCGAAAAGTTTGATAAGGCGGTCGAAGTTTTTCTGCTGTCGGGCGTGAACGTGCGTTCAAGCGGGAAACTGCAAGGTTGTTACACGCAGTTGATTGAAACGGTTTATCAACTTGAATTCCCGTCCGCCAAACAAACGCCGCAGATTAAAATGCTGGCGCAAACCTGCGGCTGGACGATTGATAATCAGCTTGCCGACCAGGTGGCAAAACTTTCTCTGCCCGCTCAAAATCAATCTAATAGTTCGACAGATAAAAATCAGACAACCGCGGCAGTCGGCGAAACTCAAGCAATCGCGCCGCCGAGCGGTTTCAGCGAACAGCGTTTTGAACCTTCGCCGCTTGACGAATTATCAAAACTCGAACTGACACCCGACGAGCAAAATGTTGTTTATACGGCTGAAGGTCAGCGCGAATATCAGTTGATTCAAATTGCGGTCAACGGCGGCTCGCTCGGATTTAAATTTCAGATGGACCCGCGCGTCCAGCAGTTTATCGGCTATTATCAAGGACGCGGGCGCGGCACGATGGAAACCGGATTGTATCGTTCGGGAATGTTTATGAGCCGGGTGCGCCGGATTTTCCGCGAAGAAGGCGTGCCGGAAAATGTTGCGTGGCTCGCGCAGGTCGAAAGCACCTGGAAACCGACGGCTTTATCCTGGGCGGCGGCTTCCGGTTTATGGCAGTTTATTCCGGGAACGGGAGCGCGTTTCGGATTGCAGCGCACGGCGTATGTTGACGAGCGCAATGGTTTTGAAAAAGCTACTCACGCTTCGGCTCAATACCTGAAATTTTTGGCGAACCGTTACGGCGGAAACTGGGAACTGGCAATGGCGGCTTACAATTCCGGCGAGGGAAACGTTGACCGCGCGATTTCACGCGCCGGTGTTTCGAGTTTTTGGGCAGCTTATCCGTATCTGCCGCAGGAAACACGCAATTACGTGCCGAATATTCTGGCGACGATTTTGATTGCCAACAGCCCGCAGAGATATGGCTTTGGTCACGTCCGACCCGCGCCGCAATTGATGTATGACCAGATTCGCGTTCCGTCGTCGACGAGTTTGAACCTGCTTGCTCAATCTTCGGATACGAGCGTCGAATATCTGCGTTATCTGAATCCCGAACTTCGTTCAAACGTCACTCCGCCCGAACCATATATCATTCGCGTTCCCGCCGGAAAAGCAAACGAAGTAGTCGCGGTTTTGAAAAAAGTTTCGCCGTCGAATCGTAATCTGGCAAGCGTCGCCAATACAATGAAAGGCGAGACGTGGGAAAACATTGCTAACCGGACGGGCGTTTCGGTCGAGCAGCTTCAAGCGATAAACGGCGGCGCGAACAAACCCGGAAAGAAAGTTGTCGTTCCGGGCAATAACGTTAAAAACACGGCGTATGTCCGCCCGAATAATCCGGTTCCCGTTCCGGCGACCGGCGGCGTTCGCGTCGTCAAAGCTCAAGCGGGCGACACGGTTGCGAAAATCGCCGCGCGCGTCGGCGTTCCGGCAATCGAAATCGCCAAATTTAATGGCTTGTTGCCCGATTCGCAGCTTGCGGCGGGACGCGAAATAAAAATTCCGAGTCGTTAATTTTTAGATTCGGTAAAATTATAAAAAAGCCAGGTTCATTTTCGGACTTGGCTTTTTTTCTTGAAAAAATATTCGATAGATGATAGAAAAAATGTGCTTTACCTAAATTTAACAGCTACCTCAAAATTTATGCTTTTCAGAACAATCTCGGCGGCGGTCTATGGAATTGATGCCGACCTCGTTGAAATCGAAGTCAATCTAACGCCCGTGCGCGGCGAAGCCGATACGTCTCCGCCGATAATTATCGTCGGTCTGCCGGATTTAGCCGTGCGCGAATCCAGAGAGCGAATCCGCGCCGCAATTGTCAACAGTCAATTCTTTTTTCCGTTCCATAAAACGACGATTAACTTGGCTCCGGCGGATGTTCGCAAAGAAGGCGCGAGCTTTGATTTGCCGATTGCGCTCGGAATTTTGGGCGCGAACGGCGATTTGGGAAACTCGGACGAGGCAAAAGATACTTTGAGCATCGGCGAACTTTCGCTCGACGGGCGGATTCGCGCGGTGCGCGGCGCGCTTTCGATTGCGCTCAAGGCGCGTGAAAGCGGCATCAAAAATCTTCTGTTGCCCGAAGAAAACGCGATGGAAGCGGCGGTCGTTCGAGAAATAAACATTTTTCCGGTCAAAACGCTGCGCGAAGCCGCCGAACTTTTTCAGGATTTGCAAAACGGAAACGTTCCGCGTGTTTCGCCCGCCAAAATCGAAACGTCGAATTTCGAGATGGCGGAAAATCATTATCGCGTAGATTTTGCTGAAGTGCGCGGGCAAGCGTCGGCGAAACGCGCCCTCGAAGTCGCCAGCGCGGGTTCGCATAATATTCTGCTTATCGGCGCGCCGGGTTCTGGAAAAACGATGCTCGCCAAACGGCTTCCGACGATTCTGCCGTCGCTCGAATTTGAAGAAGCACTCGAAATTACCAAAGTTCATTCAGTCGCGGGACTGACCGGAAAAACGGGTTTGATAACCGAAAGACCTTTTCGCAATCCGCATCACACAATCAGCGATGCCGGACTAATTGGCGGCGGCGCGATTCCGCGTCCGGGCGAAGTTTCTTTGGCGCATAACGGCGTTTTATTTTTGGATGAATTACCCGAATTTGACCGTTCGGTTCTAGAAGTTCTGCGCCAGCCGCTCGAAGATAAACAGGTTACAATCAGCCGCGCGGCAATGTCTCTGACTTTTCCGGCGCAGTTCACGCTCGTCGCTTCGATGAACCCTTGCCCGTGCGGATATTTCGGAAGCGCGCGCGAATGCAAATGCTCTCCGATGCAGATTCAGCGTTACGTCGGTAAAATTTCGGGTCCGCTGATGGACAGAATTGATATTCACGTTGACGTTCCGGCGGTTAATTTTAAAGAACTGCGCGGCAAAAATTTTGCGAGTGTGGAAAATTCCGCCGCCATCCGCGAGCGAATTTTAAAGGCGCGTGAAATTCAGCTTAAAAGATTTTCCGGTGAAGGAATTTATTCAAACGCGGCGATGAGTCCGGCGCAAATCCGAAAATTTTGTTCGCTCGACGCGGAAAGCGAAAATCTGCTCGAACGCGCGATGCAGCGACAAGGTTTATCAGCCCGCGCGCACGACCGCATTTTGAAAGTTTCGCGCACGATTGCAGACCTCGCGGCAAGCGAAAATATCGAAACGGTTCATCTCGGCGAAGCAATAAATTACCGTTCACTCGACAGAAATTATTGGACTTAGAAAATGCAAAATGCAAAATATAAAGACGCTCTCTTAATTTTGCATTTTGCATTTTGCGCTTTGCATTAGAGACGTTTCGGCATAAAATAATCTCACCTCGATACAACTAACTTTTGGAGGCAGCACATCATAGACACGAAAGAGTTTTTACATCCCGACAGTAGCTTTTTAGGAGCGAATATGGATTCAACTTTGTCAGCGATAGCGGCGGATGATGCCGGATTGCGCGTCGAGGAAAGCGTTAATTTTCCGGCTCGCTCGCTTCCGCTTCAGGAAAAAACGGAAACGATTGCGCCGGATGAAAAAGATTTCGCGCTGGCGCGGAAAGCCGCCGCTGGAAGTGTCGCCGCGTTTGAAATGCTTTACAACCGTTATCATCGCCGCACATATAGTTTGTGTTTGCGTATGACGGGCAGCGCGACCGAAGCGGAAGATTTGACGCAGGAAGTTTTCATCCAGCTTTTCCGTAAAATCGGCAGTTTTCGCGGCGATTCGGCTTTTACGACGTGGCTGCACCGGATGACGGTCAATCAGGTTTTGATGCATTTTCGGCGGCGCGGCGTGCAGAGCGAAAAGACGACGGACGACGGCGAGATGCCCGAACAAATTGTCAACGGAACGGAAAATCAAAACCGGATGCCGATTATCGACCGCATCGCGCTCGACAAAGCAATCGCGCAGCTTCCAAACGGGTATCGGACGGTGTTTATTCTGCACGATGTCGAAGGTTTTGAACACGAGGAAATCGCGCGGATGCTCAAACTTTCCGTCGGCACGTCGAAATCACAACTGCACAAGGCGCGTCTGAAACTGCGCGGTTTATTGCGAAAACAAAACGAAATTGTGCCGAAAATTCAATTGGCGGAAAGATAAAAACAAATTTCAAAAGGCAACCAAAGCCCGATTTAGGCAATCCTATTTTTCGATAGAAATTTAATTCAAGCATAATTTCTTTTTCGAGGAAACTCGCGCTTGAATACTGATTTTTATTAAGAGAAATTTCGATGAAGTGTGAAACCTGTCAAGAGCTTTTAAGCGAATTTATAGATGACCTGCTCGACGAAAAATCCGTCGCGCGCGTCAAAGCACATTTGACGCTCTGCGCCGGATGCGCGGAAATCTATGAAGACTTTTTCAGCATTCTCGGAGTTTGCGATTTAGACCTCGCCGCAGCAGAAATTCCGCCGCCGAATGAACAGGCTCTGTGGTGTCGGATTAACAATCTCATCGAAGCGGAAATTAAACCGGAAGCTGTTGCCGAACAAAGCCGAAAACAGAAAACCGGCGGTTGGCTTTCAAAAATGTGGCGGCGCACATGGTCGCTTTCGCTGACGCAGTTGACTTCGGCGATTGTCGGAATCGCTCTGATTAGTTCGCTGCTGACCGTCGTCAGCTTAAAAAATGCCAGTCCGTCCGACGAAGTTAATTCGATGCAGCCGTCGCTGTTTGAAAAAGTTCTGGGCAAAGTCGGGTTAGTAGAAACCCCGCAGCAGGCGCGGGAAAGACGTTTGCGCGAGCAGCAGGCGGCGATTGAGTACTGGAACAAGCGGGTCGAGGCGCGCCGCGCGCAATGGGATGCTCATTTGCGCGAGGTATTCGACCGTAATTTAAACGAAGTTGACCAGGTGGTTACAGACTACAACCGCACTTTAGAGCAGAATCCGCAGGGCGATTTATCGAACGAAATGCTCGATTCGGCGATGAATGAAAAAGTCGAACTCCTGCGTGAATTTTCCGACCTTTAATTTTAGTTTTTTGAGATGATTCCGGTTTTGAATAAAGCGTTTTGTAAAATGAAAAGCCTAAAAACTACGATTCTTTGCTTGAGCGTAGTTTTTTTCTTTGCGGCTTCGACGGCGCAAATTTCCGCGCAGAAAAAATTTTCCAGAACTTATCCGGCGAGCAAAAACGTCCGGCTGCAATTAACCAATCGCGTCGGCACGGTGACGGTCGAAGGCTGGGACAAGGACAAAATCGAAATCAACGCCTGGATGGAAGCACCGGCGGCAACCATCATTCCGCAAAGTTTGAGCGGCAAAATTCTCATCAACGTCGTTCAGGATAATCAAGACCGCGAGGAAGTCGGCAGCTGCAATTTTTTGATAAGAGTTCCGTTTTCATCGTCGGTCGATATTGAAACGCGGACGGGAAATCTAAGTGTCCGCGATGTGCAGGGCGGAATGGTCAGAGCGCATATTTCCAGCGAAGGCGATATTACTTTAACCAATATCAGCGCGGAGACCGTGTCGGCTGAAAACATTATGGGCGATATTTTTTTCGACGGCGATATACAGTCAAACGGAATTTACCGATTTAGCTCGATGAGCGGCAGAATCAATCTGCGGATTCCCTTCAACGCTTCGTTCAAAATGGCGGCGACCGCGCCCTTGACGCGCAACATTTCGCTCAACGGATTTCCTAACGATGGATTAAAATCCGTCGGCAACGGTCGTCGCATTATCGGGCAGATTGGCGACGGCAGCGCGACTTTGTCGGCGACCACGCAGCGCGGCAGTATTTCGTTTATCAGACGATAAATTCAAGACAAAAGTAAAAAGACAAAAGTTTTTCTCCCAGCCGAAACAATGAAAATAAAATTAAAATTTGAAAAAATCTGTGTCCATCTGTGTTTATCTGCGGTTTCGATTCTTTTTCTGACTTTGCCTTTCGCCGCGCAGGAAACAAAGTCTCTACTCAAAAGCACCACTTACAAAACCGAAAACATTGATTTCGGCGCAGGCGGAACTTTAACAATCGTCGGCGCGCCCGCAGGCAGCATCAGCGTCGAAGGCTGGCAAAAAAATCAGATAGAAATTTCCGCCGACATCGAAGTCCAAGCCGAAACCGAAGCCGATTTAGCCGAACTCGCTAAAATCGACGGCTTTGTCATCGATAATGATTTCGGTCACGTCCGTGTTTTAACCGTCAGCACAAACGACAAAGATTATTTAAAACGCACGGCGAAAAAATTTCCGAAACGTCTTTTGGGAATGCCTTTTAAAATTGACTATCGAATTAAAGTTCCCGCGTATTGCGATTTGGAAATCGACGGCGGACGCGGCGATTTTAATCTTTCCGGCGTTCAGGGCGCGATGCAGATTAAATTTCTCGAATCGAATGCGAAGCTGAATTTAACGGGCGGAAATGTCATCGCTACTTTCGGCAGCGGAAATGTCGAAATACAGATTCCGACGCGCGGCTGGCGCGGGCGCAGTCTGGACATTCAGCTTGCCAGCGGAAATTTAAACATCTATTTGCAGCCGAATTTTAGTGCCGACATCAACGCCGTTATTTTGCGAACGGGCAAAATCGAAAACACGATTGATTCGCTCAAACCGCGTGATAGAACAACTTTTAGTGAAAAATCTATCGCGGCGCGCAATGGGGCGGGCGGCGCGGCTTTAAGTTTTACGGTCGGCGACGGAACTTTGAAAATGCAAAACGTGAAATAATGCAAAATTGAAGATGCAAAATTCAAAATTAAAATATAAAACTAGAAATATAGAGTGAAAAATGAGCAGAATAAAATCCCGATTTTATCCGCTCATTTTGCATTTTCAATTTTCAATTTTATACGTTTTGCATTTTCAATTTTGCATTATAATCTGGCTTATCACTTTTTAATTTTCCAGACAGAATTTTATGACAATTAAATCGGATTTGTGGCTGCGCCGGATGGTCGAAGAAAACCGGATGATTGACCCGTTTAACGCGGAACTGGTGCGCGAGACGGATAGCAGAAAAATTATTTCCGCCGGAACTTCCAGTTACGGTTACGATATGCGCCTAGCGGACGACGGCTTTCGCATTTTTTCGTCAGTTTACGGACTTGAGATTGACCCGAAACATTTTGACGAAAATTCTTTAATCGAACCCGAACTTCGTACTGCCGACGACGGCGCGAAATATTATTTGCTGCCGCCGCATCACTACGGTTTAGGTGTCACGGTGGAAACATTCAAAATGCCGCGCAACGTGACTGGTATCGCGCTCGGAAAATCAACTTACGCGCGCGCCGGATTGCTTGTCAACACGACTCCGCTCGAAGCCGGATGGACGGGCAGATTAGTTGTCGAAATTG
This sequence comes from Pyrinomonadaceae bacterium, assembly GCA_050996405.1. Classification (GTDB taxonomy): domain Bacteria; phylum Acidobacteriota; class Blastocatellia; order Pyrinomonadales; family Pyrinomonadaceae; genus JBPCRW01. The sequence continues at coordinate 11,577 of JBPCRW010000294.1, forward strand.
CCAATCTCGCCAATCTCCCGCTGCGCGTTTACGTCAACGAAGGAATCGGACAAATTTTGTTTTTTGAATCCGACGAAAACTGCGCGGTTTCTTACTCGGACAGGGGCGGAAAATATCAAAATCAGCAAGGCTTAACTTATGCGAAAGTTTAGTTTTGTTTGCAGATTTACTTGCTTTTGCGGCTGGCGGATTTATTTTTCTCGCGTCCGCGCACGAGAATTTTCAGTTCTTCCATAAACTCGGAAACATCTTCAAATTCGAGATACACGGAAGCGAAACGAACGTATGCGACTTTATCGAGTTCTTTTAAACGTCGCATAATTATTTTTCCGACCTGCTCGGCGCGGCGTTCACGGTCGGTCGAATCCTGCACGTATTTTTCAACCGAGTTGACGATTGATTCAAGCTGCGCGGCGGAAATCGGACGTTTTTCGCAGGCTCGGAGCAGCCCGTTCATAATTTTGTTACGGTCGAATAACTCGCGCCGACCGTCTTTTTTGACGACCATATACGGCACTTCGTCAATGCGTTCATATGACGTAAAACGCCTGCCGCATTCCAGGCATTCGCGGCGCCTGCGAATTGAATCGCCGTCTTTGGCTTCGCGCGAATCCACTACTTTGTCTTCCAAAAATCCGCAAAATGGACATTTCATATAATTAGTCTAGAGTCTGGAGTCCAGAGTCCAAAGTCATTTGTTTTAATTTAAAGTCTCCGCTAAAAGCCAAAGTTAATTCGATGGCTGAATCTCGATTTGAGATTCTCGACTCTGGACTCCAGACTCCGGACTCTGGACTTGAAATTCGGTTTCGTGTTCGACATCTTCGACCGTGTGGTCGGACGAAAGCAGCCCGCGCAATCTGGCTAAAGAAATATCGCCGCGCAGAAAATAATAGAACCCGAAAAATATCGCCGGTGCAAAATAAATAATGTGCATCGCAAACGAAATCGCCCACGCTTTTTCCTTATCGACTCCGAACAGAATCAAACCGCCCGCTGTCGCCGCGTGAAACGCGCCCGCCGCGCCGCCCGGTGTCGGGACGAGCGAACCGATTGCCGCCACAAACATCACAAATAACGAATCAGCAAAACCAAAAGGTATATCGAATGCCAGAATTATCAGCCACGTCGGAACGGCAATTCCCAGCCAGACGACTATCGTCCAGCCGACAACCGCCGCCACTTCACGCCAATTCCGAAAAATTTCGAGGCTCGTCGCCATCTGCTCCAAAAGATTTAAAAAAATCGCCTGAATTTTTTTCGGGATTATTTTTTTGTCAATTAACTTTTCAAACCAGCCGATAATTGCCGCCGAATATTTATAATAGAAATACAGCGCGGCGATTCCGAAAACAACGCCGACCAGCATCAGCATTCCGATAAATCTGACGTTTGCAAATTCGCGTTCATATTCTGCCGGAGGCTTGAGCCACAGCAGGCTGGCGGCAAAAAAACAAATCAGCGCAGCCGTATCGCAGACCCGTTCGATGACCAGCGTAATCAATCCCGCGCTTGGTCGAACGCGATGGTCGCGCATCGAAAGCCACATCGGGCGGACGATTTCACCGGCGCGCCCGACAATAAAAATCACCGAAAAACCGACGACCGTCGCCGCGAATAATTCTCGCAGAGAAGTTTCGGTAATCGGCGCGAGCAAGGTTCGCCAGCGAAATGCGCGAAAAAGATAACCCAAACAAATTATCAAGGTCGCCGCCGATAAATAGTAACCGTTTGCCTGACTTAAATTTTTCCTGATTTCCGCCCAGTCGAGGTTGCGCCCGAAAAACCACAAAATAAAAACGGCGAATAAAAACAGTAATATGAATTTTAAACTTTTCCGCAAATCTTTAATCCGAAGCCTTGTGTAATATTATAAATTGAATAGTGATTTATCAGTTCAAACACAAAAGATACAGTTTTTGACCGAAAACTACAATATCCGATGAGATTCAACCGCTTTTGAAAATTTCGCGCGTTTAATTTAATTGGAACTTTTCGCAGAAGCCCGACGTAAAAACATTCTTGACAGGGTTCAGATTTTCCGCCTTGTTGCTTTGCGCGCTGGAGCATTTGCTTTTTGGAGAAACACTAACGTTGGAAGCAGTAAAAGCATCGGCAGGAGTTGAAGGAGCAGACCTTGTGCGCCAGTGCCGCGCCGGAGACGGCGCGGCGTGGGAAGAAATTGTGACGGCATATTCGCGTCGTATTTTTAATCTCGCGTATCGTTTTACGTCGAGCGTCGAAGCCGCCGAAGATTTGACGCAGGAAGTTTTTATACGAATTTATAAAACGCTCGACCAATACGACGCGAAACAGGGAAATTTATCGAACTGGTTAATGCGATTGGCGCGAAATTTGATAATTGACGATTACAGGCATCGCCAGCGAAATCCGCAGGATACTTACGCCGAAGATGTCGAGCAGCATACGTTTCATCTGCATTCAATCGGCAAATCGCAGCACAAGGAAATTGAGCGGCGTGAGTTGGCTGAACAGGTGCAGAGCGGAATTGATAAACTGCCGACCGATTTAAGAACGTGCGTGATTTTGCGCGACATCGAAGAATTAAGTTATCAGGAAATCGTCGAGCTTTTGAAAATTCCTGAAGGCACTGTCAAATCGCGCATCAATCGCGGAAGAATTGAACTGGCGAAAATTCTGCGCCGGATGAGAGTTGTCAATATGTAACAAGTGGTGAGTGGTGAGTGAAAAAAACTTTCCGAAACTCACCACTCGCCATTCACAACTCACCATTAAAGAAGTTATGGCTTATGTGAACGAAAAAATTATCAATTGCTCGCGGTTTGAAGAACTGCTGACCGATTATCTGGACAAAACGCTCGACGCGCCTTTGCAGAAAGCGACGGCGGCTCACGCCTTGAGTTGTCCGCTCTGTCACGCGCTTTTGAACGAAGTGAAAAGCGCGCTGGTGGTTTGTCATGAAATCTCCGCGCCGAAAAAATCTCTCACGCCGCTCGAAGCGCGGATTTTGTCAGCCACCGTGCCGGAATCGGTGATGGCTTGCGAAGAATTTGAAAATCATTTGACCGATTATTTTGACGGATTTTTACCGGCGGCGGTTTATCATCGCTGGGAACGCCACGCCGTTTTATGCGAAAAATGCACGGATTTGCCCGGCGAAGTTGTCCGCTCGATTGCCGCCTGCTACAGCTATCGCAACGCGGAACTGCCCATTCCCGAAACTTTGCACGCCAAAATTTTACAGGCGACCATCGGCACGGCAAAGGCAAAAACCATCAAGGCTTCTCCGGTTTCGCAATTTGTCGAATGGATTCGCTCTCTGAGTTTCCCGATTTCCCTGCCGCAGTTTGCGCCCGTTGTGATGATGCTTCTTTTTGCGGTTTTGGTTTTAAGTCAAACGGCGACCGCCGACGGCTCGATTAGCGGAATGTATCAAAAAGGCTTTGAACTTGCCGAGCAAACTTATAAACAGGGCGCGGGCGTAATGATGGGAGAAAAAATTGTCGAGCCGCAAACGAATCAAGAACCCGTTCAGGGAACAACGTATGTCAACGGGGGAAATCAATAAATGAATTGTGCTTATCACGCGAGAAATGCGGCGGTTGTCGGTTGCAACGGATGCGGGAAACCGCTCTGTCCGGCGTGCGACCATCGCATCAAAGGTTTTCCATACTGTCAAGACTGCATTGTGTCGGGCGTGGAACTTCTTAGAAATCGTGATAATTCAAAATACGTTCCTTTTGTGAAACGGCAGACTTCGCCGTTTATTGCGACGATTCTTTCATTTGTCTGTCCGGGCTTGGGCGCGGCTTACAACGGTCAAACTTCAAAGGCACTGGTTTATTTCGCGGTTTTCGTCGCGCTTTTCCAACTGGCGATTTTAACGGGCGGAACGGCGATTTTTGTTTTAGGGTTTATCGGAATGTGGTTCTTCGCAATGCTTGATTCGTGGCGCACGGCACAGCTAATTCGCTCTGGAATCACGCCTGACGGCGCGGAAGATTTGCTCGTCAAACGTATCTCCGGCAACCCAAAACTATGGGGAATCGCGCTGGCGATTCTCGGCGCGCTGTTTTTTCTGCTGGTGTTTTTCGACGCGCGTTTTCTGCGCCGCGCGATTCTGCCGATTTTGTTTATCGGCTTGGGAATTTACCTTTTGCGCGGATTTATGTTCAAAAAATATAAGGAAAAAACGCGCGATAGTTTTGGGCAGGCAGCCGCGCCGAATTTTGTCGAAGGTTACGGAGAAACCAGTTTTCGCACCGGCGAATTTGAAACCGATTACAAGCGGCAGTCGAAGGCGTGGAAAACTAAATAACGTTCGGATATTTTTGTTTGATTGTAATTATTAATTATTAAGTTCACAATCATATATCAATTAAAGTAAAATAGAAGCGAAACGATTTTGAAAATTTCCTGATTGGTAAAAAGTTTCGTGACGAAAATCAGCAGCAGTTTTGAGAGGTTTAATTTTATGATGAATTTAAAAACCGCCGGAGCGATTGGAAGTCTTCTGGCTCTTATCGCATTGATTATGGTCTTGCTTAAACAAATTATCGCGTTTATAGGCTTCCTGACATTTGCCGTCAAAGCGGCGATTTTTCTCGTCTTTGTCGCGCTGTTTGTCGGAGTCGGGTTCTTGGTTTTCCGCGCGTGGAACGAAAACAAGAAGCGCAGAAACAACATTTAAGTCCTTCAACCATCAGTACTTAGTTTGAAGCCGGAACAAAAAGCCGCCGCCCGTGTTTGCTTTTTGTATCCGGCTTTTGCTATGGTTTATCTAACCGTCTAACAAATAAATCAATAATTAATCCATTCGGTTACCCCCAAAGAGGAATTTTTTTTCGCCTTTTGGTCTGAAAGAATTTCTTAAATAAGGTATTTGCGTCAGTTGCCCGAACCGTAGGCGATACTTTCGTAGATTCCGTTTTAGTTGAAGCGTTTTTTCAACACGAAATCAAAAAAAGGAGCTTATTAGCTTAATGCAAAAAGACAAACGTCATTACACTTTTTTATTTACACATTCATATCGTTCAAAAATTTATATTCGCCGGATTGAAATTTCAAAAAAGCGATTCCACAATTCGGCAGTCGCCGCAATTATTTTATCGGTATTATCAATCGGAATTTTCAGCACGACAAAACTTGATGCCGCATATTTGGTAAAAGCCGAAACAAAAACTCCGACCCAAAACATTTCCCGACAAATTAGTATTTCCCAGCCAAAACCGGCTTCTGAAAACAAGGCTCTTAATTACGAGCGTCCGGTTCAAAATCAGTCAAACAACACCGGCGGACCCGCGGCAGTTCCCTTTCAATTGACAAACGCCGAATCCGAAACGGAAGAAAACGCGATTGAAGCCGAACTGGTAAATATCGAAAAAACCAGCAGTCCCGAAAACTTGCCGACGATGTGGGCGCATCTGGGAAAAATCAACAACGAATTTGGTTTTCGCCGCAACCCGTTCGGCGGGCGTTCCTACGAATTTCATCCCGGTCTCGACATCGGCGGCGAAAAGGGCGATATAGTTATCGCGCCCGCAGGCGGCGTGGTCGTCAAAGCCGGATGGCAGGGCGGCTATGGAAATTTAATCGAAGTTGACCATGGCAACGGCTTAATCACGCGCTACGGGCATCTCTCAAAAATCGAAGTCCAGGCGGGCGATGTCATCACGCGCGGACAGGAAATCGGCTTGATCGGCTCGACGGGTCGTTCAACCGGACCGCATCTGCATTTTGAAGTCCGCCTCGGCGACAAAGCAATCAACCCGCGCCGCTTTCTGCCGCCGGAACTGCCAAACTAAATTCAATTCTAATCAGATAAAAAAGTGAGCGTTTCCGGCTCACTTTTTTATTTCACGAATTTTATGGGCTTGCAAACTTTCTATCGCGGTCTGACGGGAAAAACATCCCACGCAAACCGCCCGACGCTGGCTTGTCTGGAATCATACACTTTTGCCCGGTATCGAAAACGATTGCCGAATTCATCCGTCCGGCGCGATTCCTTGTATTTTAAGTCAAAGGCAACGACATCAAATTCCGGCAATGCGTGCAACTCGCCTTGTTCTGATATTCCGTTGTGATTGGTATCTATCCATAATCGCAAACTGGAAAAGATTGCGTCTCGTCTGTCAATGCCGCCGTCAGAGTTTCCGCCGTTCTGCGGCTTATCAAATTCTGCAAGAGCTAAAAATCCGTTTCTCTCTTTGACCGGAATTGTTGAAGGCTGATTGCTGAAATTGCCGAACAACTCAAGCGCGTTGTCAACCATTCCGTTACCATTGCGGTCAAGCACAAGCCAAGCATCGTCAGAACCGGCAGATGTCCACGCCACTTTATCTTTCGCGCCTTCGCCGGTTAAATCAAATAACACTCCGTTATTACCGTCGGTCAGCCGTCGGTCAGATTAAAACCGTTGCCCGCGACATCAATGACGATTGGCGAAAAACAACCCGTGCAGCACAGCCTTTCCATATGCCGCCGCTGTTTTCGCATTCTTCTCGATCTTCCGAGCAATCCTGAATCGGACAGCCCACCTGACAGCAGTAATAGCCGGTTGTATCAGAAGTAAAACCGGATGGACACGCGCCTTGTGTAAAGTTCTGTCTTGGATTCGGGCAAACCCCGCCGCTGGGCAGCGTTCCCACTGGCGGCGCAGGCGTTGGCGAAGGGGTTGTGCAAAGTTTATAGACTTTACATTTAATTACATCATTGTCACATTCAGAGGGACTTTCGCGTCCATAACTAGGATTATTGAAATCCGAAATAATAAAACCATCTCTACCGACCGTTGCGGGCAAATTATCCATTACTGTTGCTCCCCCAGAAAGACAGGAATTTATTATAGTTGAAGTTCCGCAAATATGCTCCAACCCCATAGTATGACCGATTTCATGAGCTATCTGATGCCGTAGCGCAGTACAATTAGTAATTAGAGGGTTCATTATTGTCGTTGCGCTATTACGATAAAATGCATCGTTTCCAGGATAAGTTTCTCCTCCGGTGATTTGATTAGGCTCTCCTTCGGATGAATCAGGATTTCCTTTATTTATTTGGAAACCTCTAAAAATTCCCGCCGTGTTGCGAGAAGTCCCTGTTGTACTCACTTCCGCCACTGCATTTGGTGAAAAAGTTACCGAAAAATTTACTCCCGAGGAATTTCCAAATCCGGGCGAGGTTGCCGCATTAGCCAAATTGAAATTATCGAAAGCGGGTCTTACGCAGTTGTCGTATTCATATTGACTAAATTGACCCGGATTACTATTGACGTTAACTTGAACCAGAGCATTTTGTTGCCAACGGCTCAGATCGCCACGCTCATCAGGAAGCGGAGTGCTTTGCGGTTACAATAAATTTACGCCTTGACCAGATACTGCATTGAAACTTGCATTAAAACTAAAGCGCAACAAAGAAGTGCTGCGACAACAATTCTGCTCGATGTCTTTAAGCGGGAAAGTTTCATTATTACTGCCTCCCGATAAATACATCTGAATTATTTCTGATAGCTTCTTTCGCCCTATTGAGAAAATCGGCTTCGGGCGCATCTCTGAAACTTTGATGTCCAGCATATTGTCTGACTACGTTTCCTTCAAGGGTAACTCCATCCAGCGGAAAAACTTGTCCTTGCAATAATTCGTAGGCGGTAATAATGGAAAATCCTGTTTCATCCGAATACTTTAAAAAGAATACATAGATTCTGCCAACTTTCGGCATCGGTGTATCTGTATTCAAATCAAAAATGACTTTGCCGGAAGGAAATCTCACTCCTCCGCCTTCGCGGGAAGCAATAATTGATTTTCCGGCATTAAAGTTCAAACGCGCATCGGCGATTGAAGATTGTCCGGTTGACGCGGTGTCAATCGAATGCGCCCAAGTATAAGAGGCGATTGCCTGCAAACCTCTCGACAGACGACGCTGGAATTGAAGCTGCAGCGCGTTGTAGTCGGAAGTGGAAGTATTATCTATCAGCGAGGGATTGAAGAAAAGCGGAATTGCTGACCCGGCGGGCGTTACTATGCCGGAAATAAGTCTTTGCCGGAGCAGGCGACGACCGGCGGCACCCACGTAAGATGCCGTGAAAGTCTGATTGATTCCAAGACTTTGTTCTACCGCCACATTATATTGAAGCGTGTAGGGCTGCTTCAAATTAGGATCAAACAAAGGAAGATTTTGGAACGGTGGATTTCGACCGATGACAGGCGGCACAGACTGGTCGGGAGGAATCGGGAACTGGGCAGGTCCGCCGAAGAGCGAACCCAAAATATCATTCTCGTTGCCGAACGGAGGAGTGCCGAGTCGAATCTGTTGCCCGACTCCCTGGCTCGCCAAATCGTAGAAGACTCCGAATCCGCCGCGCAGCACTGTCTAGCGTCCCTGCTTCTGCCGGAGTTGATAGGCAATTCCGACGCGCGGCGCGAAGTTATTGTAGGTAGTTTTGTAGAGCGGAGTTCCGACGGGTGCTAAGTCAAGTTTCGTCGGGTCGCTAAACCCAGCACTCGTGGCGGACAAAGGCTGTAAGCCGCCGAATTTCGGTGTGAAATCTAAATCCCAGCGCAACCCGTAGGTCAAGGTCAGCCGCCGCGAAGCTCTCCAAGTATCCTGCCCGTAGAGTCCTAGATTTTTGAAAATAAACGTCCCCCCCTGGTCGGCTATGATGATGTTAAGAAGCGGGCTGTCAAGAAGCACAAAAAGCGGGCTGAGATGGGCAGTCAGTGCCTAATACCCACGCGGCGCGTAGATTGGTGAGAGACGACGATAATCAGCACCGAACTTAAAACTGTGCGAGCCTTTGACGACGGAGAGATTTTCGACAACATTGTATCGCCTCTGCTCATTATTCTGGCTCTTGCCGAAGTTTTGAATCAGATGACTCCCGCCAATCAAGTTGAACGTGAAAAACGAGTTATTTTCGTTATATGGCTGGGGCGTAGTAAAAAACGCCGAACCGGAGACCGGAACCGCGCCGCCGAAATTATCTAAGCTGACCGATGATTTGACTTTATTCGTCGAATAATTAAAGCGAAGGTCATTCACCAAATTATTACTGATTGACCAGATGGAGCCGAGCGTCAGCGTCCGGGTGTTAAAATCGGAGAATCGCACATTACTTGCGGGAACGCTTGAGCCTGCGCGCTCGTTTCTGCTTGAAGGCGCATTACTGTATCGTCCGAAGATTTGCGACCGTGAAGTCAAGTTGTGGTCAATGCGGATGCTGTATGAAGTCAAATCCGAGCGGTCGGCAAAGACGGCGTTGAACTCAGCCAGCAAAGGGTCGCTTGCGAGAACCGGACCATTAGGCAGGGGATATGAATTAAGAAAAGGCTGAAGTTTTGCAGGGGCGGCTTGGCGAAAAGCCAGCGAAGGCACTTTTATTTCGTTAACCAACGCAGCTCGGCGAACGAAAATTTCGGGCAAGGACGGAAATTCGACGCAGCCGGATATTCAAAACGGATTTGCCGATGCCGCAAAAAAACTTATCGATCAGTATTTGCGGCAAGGTTTGGATTTGGCGGAAGCCAGAAAAATCGCGGACAAATCTTTCGCCGAAATCGAGCGCAGTCTGGTTTCTCCGGTCGTGGTTTTTGCCGAATGCAATCAATTTCAAATCAAACAAATATCCGAAATTCTTGAAAAGGAGTTGAAACTCGCGGTTAAGCCGATGCGGATTGAAGATTTGGAGAAAGAAATACCTCTTTTGACGGGCGACGGCAGGAAAATCAATATCGTGACGACCGGCTTTCACGTTAATGAAGTGCGCCGCGCCGTCGGCGAACTGCCGGTGCAGATTGATATTTTAATTACCAATCTGAATCCCGAAATCAGGCGGCATCTGGAAACCGTCGGCGAAAAAGGAAGATACAGTTTTATCTGCCGCGACAAGGAATCCGCCGTTCTTTACAAAGACCTTTTGAAAGCGGAATTAGGCTACGAGCAAATTCATCTGACATCCTGCACCTTGTCGGAAACCGACAAGGTGCAAACCATTCTTAATTCGTCGGATGTGCTGTTGTCCGCCCCGTCGGTTTATGAAGAAGTGAGAAAATTAGCTCCGCCCGACAAGGCTGTCTATAATGTTTTCGAGCGAGTTGACCCGATGTCGCTCAAAGTAGTTAAAGACAGAATCCTCGGCGACGGCAAATTTCCGGCAGCCCGTCTGCATAATCCTCTGGATTAGATTTGAAAATCCGAATTAAAACCGAGCGAATTTAATCGGAAGCCATTTTCGGATAGAAAGACTAACTTTGATAATTTTATTCCAGCGGAGTAATAGAAAGGCTAAGCACAACATTTTTTTCATCCGAAGGGTCGAAATATTGAGGAACAACTACAAAAGTCAAATCCGCCAATATAGACCCTTTATCCGTTCCGACGCTGTCCGCGCCGGTCGTGGCGATGCCGCTGAAAAGCGTCGTTCCGAGATTTGGAGGTATATTGTCAAGTGTCGTGATGAACTGCGGCTGCCCTTGTAAAATTCTGAAATTGGTCGGGTCATTTGCAAAACCGTTATCTACGGAAACAGAAAGAGCGTTATTGCGTATTTGATTAGAGCCAGGAATTTGCGCGCGAAAATTGCCTATTCCAAAGCCTATATCTTTAGGCTGCGGACCGCCCGTTCCCGATTCGGTTAATCTTTTTATCTCGACTTTATAATTTCCGTCTGCGCTGATACGAATGGGAGCAACGCATACTACACGACGCGATGTATTTAGAGGAGAGACATCCCCGAAATCTAAATTTACAATAAAACTAGTGCATTGACCATCTGATATTGATGGATGTGTAAAGTGAACCCTTTTGTCGGGACAGAAAACTCACATTTTTAAGGTGTCAATTGTTTGCTTAAAATTGCTGCTTCTGCTCCTTTATTTTGTTCCGTTTTTCGTCCTTTTTGATGCGCCTCAAAGGGTGTTTGATATTTTAGGGATTGATGCGGTCTGCGGTAATTGTAAAATTCAAAATACTGTCGCAAACTTTCCTCTG
>JBPCRW010000009.1:0-6134 GCA_050996405.1 Pyrinomonadaceae bacterium
CTGCGACAAGTTAAGTAATAACAATAATTGAGAAAGCGAGAGAAACTATGAATAATCAGAATTTACGAAATTTAGTGAAGTTAATTAAAGATACGCGCAAATCAACTTTTAAATACTCTAGAAAATGTGGTTAAGTAGTATGAGTTGAATATTCCTTTGATATTGAAAAGTGTTTAGCACGGCTACGGAATGGACGGCTTCGGACGCGACGATGATTTGAATATTCCTTTGATATTGAAAAGTGTTTAGCACTATGGCGGTAAGTAATGGACACTAAAAACTATATTTTGAATATTCCTTTGATATTGAAAAGTGTTTAGCACTCTCGGTTTAGAAATAAAACCGCGCGTGAAAATGTTGAATATTCCTTTGATATTGAAAAGTGTTTAGCACCCAATACTCAACGCCCTGATGAATATTTACGGTTTTTGAATATTCCTTTGATATTGAAAAGTGTTTAGCACGTTCTGCGCTCTGTTTTGGAAGACAAATTTCCTGATTGAATATTCCTTTGATATTGAAAAGTGTTTAGCACAATAAACGTTCACAAAAAATGAATGAATCATTCACTTGAATATTCCTTTGATATTGAAAAGTGTTTAGCACCGGCTTGCTGCCATTCGCGTAATTCTTTGCGCGAATTTGAATATTCCTTTGATATTGAAAAGTGTTTAGCACAGCGAAACAAACAAACTATTCGGACACAAACTAACTTGAATATTCCTTTGATATTGAAAAGTGTTTAGCACAGGTTGTGCGATTAACTTATTATTGATTGTTTATTTGAATATTCCTTTGATATTGAAAAGTGTTTAGCACGTCACGGAGTCGAAACCGAACTTGACGAACCGCTTGCAGTTGAATATTCCTTTGATATTGAAAAGTGTTTAGCACCTTTGCAGGCAGACTTAGAAAAAGTTTCAATTGATTTGAATATTCCTTTGATATTGAAAAGTGTTTAGCACCGGCGGCAACAATACTTGATCAATCACGGTTACACTTGAATATTCCTTTGATATTGAAAAGTGTTTAGCACACCCAAATGAAAACCTTCGGTGCAAAACCGGCATTGATAATTGAATATTCCTTTGATATTGAAAAGTGTTTAGCACGAGAAAGCATCTTCAAAAACATCTTCCGAGAGGGCTTGAATATTCCTTTGATATTGAAAAGTGTTTAGCACGTATGACGCGGAACTGTTCACAATACCGGGAGACTCGATTGAATATTCCTTTGATATTGAAAAGTGTTTAGCACATTACATTCATTTTTTGTGAATGATTTGAGAATAAAATTGAATATTCCTTTGATATTGAAAAGTGTTTAGCACCCGCTAAAAAGCGAAAGATGATTCACAATAACCCCCGTTGAATATTCCTTTGATATTGAAAAGTGTTTAGCACCCTGATAGATTTTTCAACGGCAATACCGATTTTTGTTTTGAATATTCCTTTGATATTGAAAAGTGTTTAGCACTCAAACAAAACGGCGGAAATTTTTCGCCGACAGATTGAATATTCCTTTGATATTGAAAAGTGTTTAGCACATCAACACGGCGGTCGAAGGCTGTCTGTTTTTCGATTTGAATATTCCTTTGATATTGAAGAGTGTTTAGCACCCGATGACGCGGAGATAGCGTTCGCGTTTTTCAAGTTGAATATTCCTTTGATATTGAAAAGTGTTTAGCACAAAAGAGGAAAGAAGGCAAAATTTTAGACGATAATTTGAATATTCCTTTGATATTGAAAAGTGTTTAGCACCGCTCTATATTTATAATCGGTAGTGTCTCAAAATTTATGCTGGCGAAAATTACTGTGCTGAACATATAAATTTAGCACCGCGTCGTGCATTTCCCCGTTCTTTGAAAAAGCAATCGTCTTGCGCCCTAATCGCTTCAAGTGAATGCGAAAGTTCAGATTTTTTCTTTCGATCCGTTGCGTTTTGCCTTTTCCGATGTAATGTCGCTCGGCAGGCACATATTTTTGATACGACTGCCAATGATCGGAAGCCAACTCGTTGATTCGACTGTTTCGATATTTTTCCAGTAACTTTCGACAATTAGCATCGGTGCGCCTGCCGTGAACGACCGCTCCGATGCGCCGCGTCGCGGAAGGTTAGTCCGAGCCACGTCCATCGCCGTTTTTTCTTGCTCCCCACAAACGACCAAAACTCATCCAGTTCAACTGTTTGAGCTTTGGTTGGCGGGCGCAAGTCAGGCAATTTTTCTGCTGCCAGACGAATTATTTTGAGAATTGTATTGGTCGAAACCGCTAGCACGCGACTGATGTCCCGAATACCGGAACTGTTCAATATCATCTTTAAGATCAAAGAACTGATTTCAGGGCGACAGCCTTGATAAGTGTAATCGGTGATAAACTGCTTTCCGCAGTTTTGGCACAGATATTTTTGCTTTTTGTTTTGAGTTTTGCCATTCTTTTTCAGGTTGAAAGAAGAGCAATGCGGACAATTTATCTTTTGGTAACACACATTACTTTAGATGACTGTTCGCGCTCTTTTTTCAACCAGCATAAATTTTGAGACACTACCACTTAATCTAGTGCAAAATCAAGTATCATTGTTGGATAGTTTCGGCAGCCGTTCGGATTTGAAGTAAGCGCACACTCTTTGACTCAATCATTTCCGCTGTTAATTCCCCATTCGGCTCGCAAATCGCTCGTTTGCCGTGCCTCCAATGCGGTTCAATCGGATTGAGCCACGGGCTTTGACTCGGAAGTTGACAACGAATGATCCGCACTCCGCCTTTTTCTTTTGTCGCCCGATTATGCTGAGTGAGCCAATTTCTGACCACCTTGGAAATATGCCGCGAAGCATTGTCCCAGATTAACAACAACACCCGCTTGCCTTCTTTTTCCAACTCTTCAATAATCCATAATCCATCGTAAAAATTCAATCGTCATCGCCGAAACGGGACGCTCTTTAAGAAATCGCACTCTGACCGCTTCGGTATCTTTCCGCAACAACCCGTAACAGGCAATCGCCTGCGGCTCGTGGTCGATTTTGGCTTTCGCTCTTTGCATCATTGGCAATGGCTCGCCGTCGCTCCAGGCATGCAGCCGAGGCTGCGCGAAGCGCGACCACCAAACCTCATCCAAATAACCCAACACCAAATCCGGGTTTTGTTTGCTTAAGCGAATCAATCGGTCACGGTTTTTTCTCCCATTCCGGTGCGCGTGCGTGAACTCTTGGAAATCAGACTCAAGCTGATGGAAGGCGATTATTTTTTTTCCGAAGACGGCACGGATTCAAACTTTTATCTAAATTCATTGAAGCGGGCGTGCGCGGCGCAGGGCATTCCATACGGCAGATTTACCGAAGGCGGTTTAATTTTCCACGACACGCGGCACACTTTTGTTTCCGGTCTGCTTTCCGGCGGTATTGACCTCGAAACCACACGCGAACTTGCCGGACTCTCCCGCGATATGATTCTGCGCTACGCGCATTCATCTCCGGCGCAAAAAAGAAAGGCGGTCGAAGTCTTAAACCGGAAAAGCGTGCAGCCACGCTGCTCTTTGCAGGAAATTTTTGAAAAAACGCGCCGCAGTGAAATTGATTTTGACGAATTTGAAAGGCTCGTAAATTTGTTTTTTTGGACAAAAACCGGATTCTAAAGCACAAGCCGCCGCCGCAAGCTGATTAGTTGTAATACATACTAATACCACTAAACGCCCGCCTCAGCACCACTTCCAAAAATCTTCCCGCCGCCGATACATCCAAATCGTTATTCCATATCGTCTAATCGCCATACGATATTGTTTCCAAATTTTGGACGGCAATTTTTATTTCTTCTTTGCGGACAATTTAAATTCCTTCAATATAAAGATTTAGTGTTTTGTAAATCTGACGGCACAGTCATTGCCAAACAATTCGCGGACGATTTGACAGCCGTCCGCGAAGATAGAGGTCTTAAATGAAAATTCTTGAGAACGCGACCAAAATCTTCGGACTGATTTTAACTTTGCTATTTGTAAATTTTGTTAACGGTCAAACTTCCGACAGTATTTACACGCTTCCCGCCGGAACGCGGATTTACGCGCGGATGGATAATGAAATCAACTCGAAAGTTTCGAGCATGAACGACACTTTTACCGTCACCGTTTCCAAGCCGGTAATCATCCGCGAAGTCGAAGTTCTGCCGGTTGGAACAATTCTCGAAGGACGCATCGAAAAAGTTCGAAGCGCGGGATTCGGCAAAAGAGACGGAAGTTTTGAGGTTAAATTTGAAACGCTGCGATTGGCGAACGGCACGAAACGACGAATTGACGCGGGCTTGATAAATGTGGAAAAGCCGAAATCTTCGCGGACAATTAACGCCGCGACAATCGGCGGCGGAACGATAATCGGCGCGTTGTTCGGCGCGCTGGCTGACAAAAGCAAAGGCGCGTTAATCGGCGCGGGAGCGGGATTAGGAATTGGAACGGTTGTAGTTTTGCTGCAAAAAGGTCGGGAGTCAAAAATTAAGTCCGACGAAGAAATTATCATTCAGTTGAGGCATGAAGTGACTTTACCGACGACGGATTTTTGAGAAGTTTTAAAGAGTTTGGTTATCGGTGAGAAGAACGCCGACGACCAATCAAGAAAGCCCGATGCGAAGGGGAGAGCGCGTCGGGCTTTTCTTTTTGCTCGCGCGGCATCTATAATTTTTATTAATTTTTATAAAAAGCAATGAAAAATTCTCTGTTGCCGCAAACAGCTTTTTTATTATTAACCATTCTCTTTTGCGTTGCCGACTTTTGGGGGCAGCGACCATTTGTAACCGACAACGCAGAAGTCACGGACAAAAACAAATTTCACGCGGAATTTGGCAATCAATTAAACTGGTTGCAGCATTCGGCTTTTCCGGTAAAAAAACAAAACGGTTTCGACGCTCTGGCAGCATACGGCGTTTTTAAAAATGCGGAAGTCAGTTTTGACGCGGTGATACTTTCGCTTTTTAACGACCGCAGTAAATCGCCGCGCGTCGTTTCCGGTTTCGGCGATTCGACTTTGGGTTTCAAATACAATTTTCACCAAGAATCGGAAAATTCACGCCTTCCGGCAATGTCGGCAAGTTTTATCGTGCAGTTTCCGACCGGCGACGCTTCGCGTTCATTGGGCAGCGGCGTGACTGATTACGCTTTAAATTTCGTCGCGCAAAAAACCTTGAGCGAAAAATACACTCTGCGCGTCAACGCCGGAACGATTTTCGCGGGCAACACCTTGAACGGCGTTTTGGGTTTCAAGGCGCGCGGCGTAATTTTTACGGGCGGCAGTTCGCTGGTCAGAAAAATCAACGATAAACTCCAACTCGGCGCGGAAGTAAGCGGAGCGGTTCCGAATAATTTTCAGTTAAACGCCGGACAGTTTCAATTTCAGACGGGCGGAAATTACCGAATCAGAAAAAAACAAACTCTGGATTTCGGCTTTATCGCCGGACACTTTGCCGCTAGCCCGCGTTATAGTTTGCAGCTTGGAACTTCAATTGATTTTTGAGAAAATCTGAATTTGCCGTTTGCCGCGAGCCGTGACAAAATAAAGTTTTTATTGAACACGAATTATTTTTAAGAGAGGAATATAAATGGCTGGAAGAAATAAAATTACGGTGGTCGGCGCGGGCAATGTCGGCGCGACCGCCGCGCACTGGATTGCAAGCAAGGAATTAGCCGATGTCGTCCTTGTTGATATTGTCGAAGGCACGCCGCAGGGAAAGTCTCTGGATTTGGCGGAAGCCGCGCCGATTGACGGTTTCGATGTCAAACTCGTGGGCGCAAACTCGTATGAAGAAACTAAGGATTCCGACATCGTGATTATTACCGCCGGACTTCCCAGAAAACCCGGAATGAGCCGCGACGATTTGCTGAAAACAAACGCCGATATTGTCGGAAAAGTGACGGATGAAGTGGCGAAATATTCGCCGAACGCCGTTCTTATCATCGTTTCAAATCCTTTGGACGCGATGGCGCAGGTCGCTTTTAAACGTTCGGGTTTTCCGAAAAATCGCGTTCTCGGAATGGCTGGCGTTTTGGATTCGGCGCGGATGCGCTGTTTTATCGCCGAAGAATTAAATGTTTCGGTCGAAAACGTGACGGCGTTTGTTTTGGGCGGTCACGGCGACACGATGGTTCCTTTGCCGCGTT
>JBPCRW010000014.1:0-2728 GCA_050996405.1 Pyrinomonadaceae bacterium
TATGCCGGCGCGGGTGCGAGCGATGCCGACAGAATCGAAAAACTTTTAAATGAATTAAATAAAACCGGCGATAAAAAACGGCTTGCCCGATTTGTCTGCGCTGTCGCCGTCGCCGACGAAAAAGGCAAAATTATCAAAACGGCGGAAGGAATTTGCAGCGGAAAAATCGCTTTTGCCCCGCGCGGGCGATGCGGTTTCGGTTACGACCCGATTTTTATTCCCGCAGGTTTTTCACAAACTTTTGGCGAACTTTCAATCGTCGAAAAACAAAAAATAAGTCATCGCGCGCGGGCGATAAAAAAAATAATTCCGTTTTTAACACGATTTTATCGCGGTTTAATTTGACTTTGTATCGTTTTAGCCTGTAAAATCCGCTACTTGAAAACGTTTCTCAGGTGAAACACAAAAAAAGCGCGGGGCGTGGCTCAGCTTGGTAGAGCGCACGGTTTGGGACCGTGAGGTCGCAAGTTCGAATCTTGCCGCCCCGACCAGTTTTTGGATTGGAAAAACGTCTGTAATCAATATTGGGCGTTTGCAAAATTAACTAAATATTGAACTATTCAATTCTGATAGATAACTAAATAAACCCTTTGGAGGAAACTTAAAATTATGGCAACTGCAACTGCAAAAAAGAAAATGACGCAAACTGAAATCGTCAATCATTTGGCGGACAAAACCGGACTTAAAAAAGCCCAGGCAAAAGAATTTTTTACCGCCCTATCGGCAATGGCGATAAATGAAGTGAAAAAGAGCGGCGAATTTACGCTTCCGGGCTTCGGCAAACTGGTTAAAGCCACTCGCAAGGCGCGTGAAGGACGCAATCCGGCAACCGGCGAGACGATTAAAATCGGAGCGAAAACGACCGTGAAATTTCGTGTCGGCAAAGCTATGAAAGACGCGATCGGCGGAAAATAAAACATCCGGCGAAGCGAAAATTTAACTTTAACAAAAAGACCGGAAAGCCGAAAACTTGCCGGTCTTTTTATTTTCCCCCGACTGAAAACCCTCGCAAAAAAAGTCGTGACAAAGCATTAAATATCTGTTACACTCTTTATATTACTTGGGAAAAACTATCGATGAGTTTGACTGCAACTTTGCAAACTTAAATTTCAACTAAATTATATCGGAAGAATAGAAGCATGAGGACTTTTATGATAGTTTATTGTCTTTGCGGCGAAATTCACAAGTAATTGTTTGGAACGCAAAAAGAAGGAGAGAATAAAATGACAGGAGCTAAACCAATGACTTTGCAAGACCGGATTTTGCAAATTGACCACATTCAGGCGCGCCGTTTTTCAAAACTGGGCGGAACGACACTGGAAATTGCGACCGAGGGAATTATCCGGCATCTTCGCGCCTGCGCGCGGATGGATGTCAACCCGGATGCGTCAGCCGTCAGGGAAATTATCGACGATGCTTTAAACGGACGGAGAGTTTTCGCGGAAACGTCAAACGACCAACTGCGCGCCGCCGCCTAATTATTTTTATATTTTTTGCAATTTTATTTATTTATTCGCCGCCTGAATCAAGGCGGCTTTTTTGTCGTTTAAACGCCGCTAATTTACTTTCGGTTTTAATTTAACTTTGTAAAGCGTGTATTTGCCGAAAGTTTCGCCCGCGTCGCGTTCATACCACAAATCGAGATTTGTAAAATCAACTTTCCAATCCGATGGCGCGACGACATAAGAAAGCGTCGGATGCGAAGCCTGCTCGAAGCTAAAATTTCTATAGTATTCGCCGAATTTTGCGGTTTCCTCGTTAATTTCGCCGTAGGTCAACGGTTTATATTCAGCACTCAAGCGGGTCGTGTGCCTGCCCCAGCCGAACAGCGCAATCATCGAAACGAAATCGCCTCCTTTCAGAGATTTGTTAAGCCAGTTTTCATCCAGATTCAAATAGTAAAGATACTGGTAATAACGCTCTTTATTTTCTTCCCAAGTTCCTCCGGCAAAAACGTGCTGATGCCGCGCCCAGAGAACGGCTTGCGGCGCGACGGTCGGCAAATCGTCGCCCTGCACCATACTAATCGACATCACGACCGCGCGATTGCTGTCAGGCGAAGGTGTGTCGGTTTTGGATAATTCTTCGAGCCGTTTGGCGACCGGCATCGCCTCGTCGCGCTCGACATTCGCCTTATCTAAAACTCTGACCGTGTAATGACATTCGACAATTCCCCAAACAGCGGCAGTGACGACGAGCGATGTCAATAAACCTTTTGAAAGTTTCGGATAATTTTGACCAACTCCGCGCCATAAAATTCCGAGCGTTAAAACGAGCGCGAAAGCGGCGACGTAATTTCCGATAAAAACCTGATAATGAATCGGCTGAAGCGAACGACCCGTTATCACCTGCTGATTAAAAACGACCAGCGGAACAAGCGCGAGCGACAGCGCGAACAGCGTCGAAGGCTGGCGCAAATTCACGGCTTTTATCAAAACTGCCAGAATCAGCATTGCAATTACAGTCAATCCTATAAGTTCGGGAACACGCCAAAAATCCGGCTGGTGAGTCAAAACCAATAACTGAACATCGTCCATCGCGGGCGAACGATTCGACAGCATCAGCGCGTAAAAAACGAGCGGAATCAGACACGCGATACCGAGCGCGGCAAACGCTTTAAAATCCCTTTGCCAGGCTTCGGGACGAATAATCAGCCACGCCAAAATCAGACAAGCCAGCCACGCCAACGCCGCCGTCCAAATATAAAAATACGAAAACACCAGAAACG
>JBPCRW010000041.1:0-11104 GCA_050996405.1 Pyrinomonadaceae bacterium
TACCGCCAACTATCGATACAATTTTAACCGAAGCCGAAAAACAAACTGTAAATTACCGCGAAACTTTCAAAGATTTGCTGGCGACGGAAACGAAAACGTTTGAAAAGTTTGATAAAGAGGGAAATCCGAAAGACCAAACGACAGTCGAATCCGATTTTCTCGTTTATCAATCGCCGCAGGATACGGCGACGACTCTGGAATTGCGAAATGTCGTTAAAGTGGACGGCAAACCCGTTCCCGACAGTCAATCGAGGTCGGAGCGTTTTCTTGCCGAACTGCAAAAAACGAGTTCGCCGGAAAGCGAGTTGGAGAAGATTCAGAAGGAAGGCGCGAGATATGACAAGACGCTCGAAACCTACGGTTTGACTTTGTTTGAAGGACGAATTTTGTCGGAAAAGCTGCGCCCTTATTTTGATTTTAAGCTGGTCGGCGAAGAAAATTTGCAGGGCGAAGATGTCTATGTCGTCAGCTACCAGCAAACGCGAAAAAGTCCTTTTATCACGCTGAACGGCGGCAGCGACGATTCCAGAGAGTTCGGGCTTGATTTCAAACTCGACGTTCCGGGCGCGCTGAAAAAATCGGATGCGTTCGTGCGCGGAAAATTATGGATTGACAAACAGACGTATCAAATTCGCCGCGAGTTAAGAGAGTTGACCGTGCAGGGCGACGAGCCGCTGGTTCTGCTGGCGATGGATTTTATTTACCAGCCGAGCGATTACGGAATTTTAGTTCCGAAACAAATTTCGCTGCAATCAAATGTTTTGAAAAAAGATAAGGAAACCAGCCGATACAACGCCGTTAAAGATACAAACTTAAATTTCGATTACTCGAAATTCAGAAAAACCAACACTGATGTAAAAGTTTTAGACGGCGATTAAATTTCAAAACCGGACAAATCTTTTTGAAGGTTTATCCGGTTTTTCTCAAGCCTCGATAATTTCTACTTTCGGCTCAATCAAATTTTTCGGAATTAAGGCGGGGAAGTAAGCCATAATTTCCTCGACTTTCGGGCGACCACCCGCAAAACCCGTAACTGACGGCGGACCCGTCAAAATCAGCGGCGCAATTTCCTTAGTAAATCTTTCGACATCCGACTTGCATTGCCCGCGCACGCCGACTCTTAGTTGAACTTCGGGAATATCCTTTGGCGGTTCGCCCGCGAGATGCCCGTGCGTCGCGCTGACACCAACAAATTCCGTTAGAATCACATCAAATTTCAAACCTAATTTTTCCAACCGTTGGCGCAGAATTCTATCTGCGGCTTGCGCTTTTTCGTAAGCGTTCGGGTAAGAATAAACCAGCGTTCCGACGGCTTTCCAGCCTGCCGAATACGCGATTGAAACTTTATAAGAATCGGTATTCGGATTACCTCTAATGCCGAAAACACGAACGCGGTTTTCGCCGTCGTTTTTCAAATTTATCGTCGTAAAATCCGCGACGACATCGGGCGTGATATAACTTTTCGGGTCGCCCATTTCATATAAAAGCTGTTCTTTGATTGATTGAATATTGACGCGCCCGCCCGTGTTTTCGTGTTTCGTGATGACAAATTCGCCCGACGGAAACGCTTCGACAATCGGGAAACCGACGTTTGCCAAATCCGGTATGTTCTGCCAGTCGTATTGACAATTTCCGCCCGAACACTGCGCGCCGCATTCGATAATGTGTCCGGCAATCGTTCCCGCCGCGATTTTATCCCAATCTTCAAACGTCCAGCCGAATTCGTGCATCAAGGGCGCGAGCGTCAAGCCCGTATCGGTGACGCGCCCGCCGATAACGATGTTCGCGCCTTGATTCAAAGCGTCAACCAGCGGTTTCGCGCCGAGATAGACATTTGCCGACTGCACTTTGTCGCGGATTTCGGACAAAGATTCGCCCGTTTCCATATTCGTAATTTTTACACCTTTTTCCAAAAATTCGTCGAGACGCGGCAGAATATCGTCGCCCGTCACAACGCCGATTTTAAATTTGCCGGAGAGATTTAATTCACGGGCTGTTTCGCGCACCGCGTCGGCGCAGCCTTTGACATTTACGCCGCCCGCGTTCGCCGTCACCTTGATATTTCGTTCGACGCAATCGGGCAGAATTTCGCGCATCAATTGGACAAAATCGCGCGCGTATCCGGCGCGTCCGTCACGTTGTTTTTGCTTTTGCAAAATGCTCATCGTGACTTCCGCCAAATAATCCAGCATCAGATAATCAATCTCGCCGCCGCGCACTTGTTCAACCGGCGCGGTCAGCAAATCGCCCCAAAAACCCTGCCCGCCGGCAACTCTAACTTTTTCTTTCATAAATAAAAAACCGCAAACTTTAAAATAGTTCACGGTTTCTATTAAATCAATAAAATTTTTTATGTGCTAGTGTCCGACTAACACATCTTTAGTTTTATTGTAAACTTTTTTGGTTCCTTTGACGGTTTTTCTCGTTACATATTTCGTTCCCTGAACGGTTTTTGTGCCGACGTATTTTCCGCCCTGATAAGTTTTTTTACCGACATAGACCGTGCCTTTTTTCGTTTTGCGATAAACATAAACGACACCGTTTTTACCTTTGCGATAAATGTATTTCGCGCCGCGCGCGGTCGCGCCCACTACGCCGCCGACTCTTTTTTTCTTCACCGTCACCTGCGCTTTAGCCGCTAAAGGATTGTGTCCCGTCGTCATCTCGCCGACAAAAGCCAGCGATAAAATTATTGCCAAAGCAAAAAATAAACCAATAATCTTCTTCATAATTTTCTCCTCCAATGTAATTTTAATAATTTTTTCCGGCTATGATTTCGATACATTTCGCCGGACATTGCTAGTTACAACTATAACGGCAAATGCTGTTCCAGACAACTTTTAATTTTTACTCGGAACATTTTCGCGCAGAATTTTAATCACGTCTTCGGTCGAAGTTCCGGGCAGAAAAACTTCAAAAACGCCTTTTTCTTTCAGTCCGGCGATGTCTTCCTGTGGGATAATTCCGCCGACAAAAACGAGCGTCTCGTCCATTCCGCTTTCGCGCAAAAGCTGGATGATGCGCGGGCAGAGCGTGTTGTGCGCGCCCGACAAAATCGAGATTCCAACCGCGTCAACGTCTTCCTGCAAAGCGGCGGACGCAATCATCTCCGGCGTTTGCCGCAAACCCGTGTAAATAACTTCCATTCCCGCGTCTCGCAGAGCGCGGGCGATAACTTTCGCGCCTCTGTCGTGTCCGTCGAGTCCGGGTTTCGCCACAAGGACGCGAATTTTTCTTTCGTTCATAAATTCAATTATATTAACGAATAAACTGCGCGAGCAAGCCGCCGCGCTTGATAAACGGTTTTAATTCCGCCCAATTGAAGAAATATCTGCCGTCGGGCTGCAAGGCTTGAACGACATGCGGAAATTCGTAATCGTAAATAAATGTTACGCCCTTATCGCTGACCGAAAAATTTTCAAGATTCTTCGTCGTAAATTTCGCATCGTTAAAATATTCGCTGCCGTCAAAATCCGCCGAATCGGGATTTTTCTTGTAATCTGCCTGCGCCTTTTTAATTTCCGCCTGCTGCGCTTTTCCGGCTTTTGCGGCGAGCGCGGCGAGATTCGCAAAAACGTCTGACGGTAAAACACGATTTCCCGTTTTCTCATTGACGACAATCGTTTTGGAAAAAGTTGACGGATACGCGCCCGAACCGCTGGTCGAAAGCGTAATGTCTAAAACACTGTTTTTGTTGTAGTTAACTTGATAACTCGTTTCTTCGAGCCATTGAGCGTCGTTTATTTCATCTCGAATATTTAAATCGTTGTTTTTTTCGTAGCTGATTGTCGCCTCGATTTTTCTCGAAAGTGCGGATGTCGCGGCTTTCACCTTCGGGCGTGTGACGACAAAGGTTTTTTTAGTTTCGTCAAGTGCTTTTGGACGTTTGAAAGTTTCTTTTGCGGGCATAATGACGATTGTTTGCGAAAAAGCGAAGCCTGAAAAGAAAAGGACGAAAAACAGAAGAACCGGAAATTTAATTTTCATATTTTGCTGGTTGACTTTTATTTGGAACCGGTAAAATTTTTTCTTCAAAATCCATATCCGGTGAACCGAACACGCAGCGCATTTTACCAGAAAAAGTTTGTTTTTGCCGCATCGCGTCAAACATTTCAAACCAGCCGTGTGAATTTATCCAGAACCAGTTGTAGCTCGTCAAAGGTTTGATAATTCCGTAACGCGCATGTTCGTCTTCGCCGACGAATGTTCCAAAAATTCTATCCCAAAAAATAAAAATTCCGGCGTAATTTTTGTCCAGATAATTATCATTTACGCCGTGATGAACGCGGTGATGCGACGGTGTGTTTAAAATGTATTCGAGAAAAGCGGGAATTTTTTTGACCGTTTTTGTGTGAATCCAAAATTGATAAATCAAATTCAAGCCGTGCATCGTCGCAAACGCCCAGAGCGGAAAACCTAAAAGAGCGAGCGGCAGATAAAAAATCCAATGCGTGATGCCGGAAAACCAGCTTTGGCGGACGGCGACGCTCAAATTATATTGATTCGACGAATGATGGACAACGTGAAAATTCCAGAAAAGCCTTGATTCGTGGCTGATGCGATGAAACCAGTAGTAAATAAAATCGTCCGCAAAAAGCAGAATCGCCCACGCCCACCACATATTCATCGGCATTTTAAAAGGCGCGAAATTTTCATAAACGCCGTTATAAAAAAATGCCTGCGTCAAACCGAAAACCGCGCCGAACGCAACGCTTCCGAAACCGAGCGCGATATTTGTCCAAACGTCTTTGCGGTCATAATTTTCCTCTTGCCGCACGGCGAGAAAATTCTCAGCCGCAATGAGCAGAGCAAAAATCGGAATCGCAATAACAGTCGGGTGCAGCATTAAAACTCCTGCGGTTTTTTAAAATAAACGCGCATTAAATTATCTTTGTCCTCAAACGTCACGTGATACATTTCTTGCTCAGCGTCTTTGCCTTCGCCGCAATAAACATCAATGTGTTTGCCGTGAACCGTTACGCCGACATCGTTGGCGATAAACGTCATTTCGCCAAAACCGTCGGGCAAGCCGGGAATTTCAACTTTGCTGTCATTCGGTATTAAATCGTTATCGACGGCGACGGAATTTGTCCGCAGCGGCGAATTATTCGCATCCAAAGGAGCGTCCGATTTATGCCACGCGCCGTCGTAATTTCCCAAATACCAGCCGAAACGAGTTTTACCCCAGCCTTCGCCGAAACCTTTATTTTCGTCGAAAACCGTGTCGAGAAATTCCGTATCAAACTTTTCGCGTCCGAAATTTTTAATCTCGACTTCGCGCGTTTCGCCCGAATTATAATCGGTTTCAATCGGCGTAAAATATCCCGTAATCCGCCAGCCGTCGGACGCTTCAAACTCCTGTTGAAAACCCGAAGCCATTCCGAAAATCGCAAGCAACAAAACCGCCGCAGAAATAAATAAAATTTTTTTCATTTGCCTAAACCTCAAGTTTAGGTTTGATTCAATCAAATCGGACGCGGTTTGCCGTTTGATTTTTATTCACCGTCGCTATAATTTCTCACAAAAAGTCGCTCATCATAAATGCTGCAAGTCTCTCTTAAAGCCGTGCAGATTTCTATAAGATTTCAAAAAGCGGCATTCCATTTGAATGAATCTTTTCATCAGGATTCGGAGAAATATTGTTTAGCCTCTTTAAGGTCTTTTCGCAATAATTTTGATTGATTTCAAAACCGATAAAATTCCTTTTTAAATTCTGCGAAGCGGCGGCAGTCGTTCCGCTTCCCATAAACGGGTCAAGCACGGTTTGATTTTCTTTGGTTGTTAATTTAATCAAAAACTCAATTAATTCAACAGGTTTTTGCGCTTCGTGAATTCTTTCTTCTGTTGAACCAAAACCGAATTCGAGCAAATTAGTCGGCAGCGAATCATTAACTTTGCAGTCTTCGGTATTGATTGCGCCGACCCCGTTTTTCAAGATATTGTCGGCAATCGTGATTTTATAAGGTTTGAAAAACCACGCAATCGGCTCGTAAATCGGCGCGAGATTTCCCTGTCGCCAGCCTTCCCATTCTTCCGCTTTTTCGGGAAGATTTCGGCGTTCAAAGACGATACTGACTTTTTGCGCCCGATGATGCGCGTTTGGTTTTTTCCACGCCAAAACGTCTTTCAACAAAAAGCCCGAATCTTCAAAAGCATTAACGACGCGGTGAATCGTGCGCCGCGCGCCGAAAACGAAAAGCGACGCTCCCGCTTTCATTTTCGGAAAAACTAACGAAGCCCATCCATAACACCATTCCTGATATTCCTTGCCGATGTTTCTATCCGCCGAACTCCAGCCGTTTATCGGTTTTCCGCGACGTTTGAAACCTGATTTTCCTGCTTGCGCGGGCGATGTTCCGAGATATGCCGAATTTGTGTTGTTATGCAGAACGTCCCAGTCGTCTAAACCGATGCCGTAAGGAATATCGGACAAAAACAAATCAATGCTGTCGTTT
Source organism: Pyrinomonadaceae bacterium (assembly GCA_050996405.1). Taxonomy (GTDB): domain Bacteria; phylum Acidobacteriota; class Blastocatellia; order Pyrinomonadales; family Pyrinomonadaceae; genus JBPCRW01. The sequence goes on from JBPCRW010000041.1 coordinate 6,456, forward strand.
TCAAGTAAAGACAAATGTTCAAGGCAATCCGCATTAGTTATTTTATTGAGGTATTCGGCATTCATACTTTATCGTTTATATATTTAAGTTGAACAGGCAATTCTTTTTCTGATTTATGTATTAAATTTCCGTAGTTGCTATAATGCCAAACTCTATATAAATTCCAATTTTCATTATCAACTTTAATGCTGACTTCTTTAATTGCATTTTCTGAATTTCCCCTTACACGACTTTTTGCAACTCTCAATGCTTTGATAAAAGTATTAAATACTTTGTCTCCGAAACAAATTATTTGCCTTGTTTGGGAATCATCAACCGAGCGAATTTTTTCAATAAACCCTTTGACGGCATCTTGTTCTTCAATCATTACCTGATTTGAATTTGTTTCAATTTGTTCTGATACATCGGTCATAAATCCGCCAATTAAATTTGTGAGATTAGCATCTTGAACAAATCGTTTAAGCCTTTTGTCTCCTGTATGACCTTTCGTGTGAAAGTTCGACAAGGGTGCAACTTTTGAAGATTCATTAGCCCTATTAGAACGATTCAGTCCGACAAAAATTACTCTGCTATGAAGTAGTGCTTGTTTTGAAAGGAAAAAATTCAAATCATTTTCATTCCGTTCGCTCCAAACAGCCCAACTGCTCGTTGCAATTTGCTTCAAATTATCAAAGGCTTCAATATCAATCATTTGTTTAATACTAAAAAGCCGGTTCTTCATAGACGCCGTAAACGTCGCGCAAAGCCGTGCAGATTTCTTCGACGGTGGCGTAGGCTTTGACGGCTTCGATGGTTGCGGGCATCAGGTTTTCATTGGCGATTGCGCCTTTTTTGAGTTTTTCTAAAACATTGGCGACCGCGCCGTTATCACGTTTTGTTTTGGTTTGCTCTAATCTTTCCAATTGATGTTCGCGGATATTTTCGTCAATCTGCAAAATCTCGATTTTAGAAAATTCGTCATCCATCGCGTATTTGTTGACACCGACGATGGTTTGTTCATTTCTTTCGACGGCTTTTTGATATTGATATGCCGATTCCTGAATCTCTCTTTGGGGAAAACCGGCTTCGACGGCTTCGACCATTCCGCCGAAATTATCAATTTTATCGAAATAATCGAAACAGCCGTCAATCATTTTCTGCGTCAAACTTTCGACGTAGAACGAACCGCCGAGCGGGTCAACCGTGTTCGCCGCGCCTGTTTCTTCAGCAATAATTTGCTGCGTTCGCAGAGCGATTAACGCGGCTTGGTCGGTCGGAAGCGCAAGAGCTTCGTCGTAAGCGTCCGTATGCAAAGATTGTGTTCCGCCCAAAACTCCGGCTAACGCTTGAATTGCGACCCGCGCGATATTATTTAAAGGCTGTTGCGAAGTCAGCGAAACTCCGGCGGTTTGCGTGTGAAAACGCATCTGCATCGTTCTGGGGTTTTTCGCGCCGAAACGCTCTTTCATCGTCTTTGCCCAGACGACGCGGGCGGCGCGATACTTGGCGATTTCCTCGAAAAAGTCGTTGTGCGAATTAAAGAAAAACGAGATGCGCGGAACGAATTCGTCAACGTCCATTCCGCGTTCAACGCCGTATTGAACATATTCCACGCCGTCGCGCAACGTGAACGCGAGTTCCTGCAAAGCCGTCGCGCCTGCTTCCCGAATGTGATAACCCGAAACGGAAATCGGATTGTATTTCGGCACATTTTTGGCGCAGTATTCAAACGTATCAATGACCAATTTCATTGCCGGTTTGATTGGATAAATCCATTCTTTCTGCGCGATATATTCCTTCAAAATATCGTTTTGCAAAGTGCCGGAAATCTTTTTGAAATCACAGCCCTGTTTTTCCGCCAAGGCGACGTAAAATGCCAGAAAAATCCAAGCCGGAGCGTTAATCGTTTGCGAAACCGTCACATCTTCCAGATTTATTCCGTCAAACAAAACCTCAAAATCCGCAAATGAAGAAACCGCCACGCCGCATTTGCCGACTTCGCCTTCGCTCAAAGGCGAATCCGCGTCTAAACCCATTAAAGCGGGCAAATCATACGCCGTCGAAAGTCCCGTCTGACCCTGCGACATCAGATATTTGAAACGCCGATTCGTTTCTTCAGGCGAAGAAAACCCCGCGAACTGGCGCATCGTCCACAATTTCCCGCGATAGCCCGTCGGGTGAATTCCGCGTTTATACGGATATTCGCCGGGGAAACCAATTTCATCCAAATTTTTCGTATCGCTTTCGGTGTAAAGCCGTTCGACGGGTTCGAGGGAAACGCCTTCAAAACTTTTTTTGCGTTCAGCCGTTTTGTTCAAAACCTTTTGCAAAGTTTCCCGTTCCCAACGCGCTTTTTTTTCCTGCGCTTCCGATAATGCTTCTTTGACTTCTGACATAAATTTATTGTTATAGAATGATAAAATTTTGTTCCGAACTTATTTTAAGATGCGGGAAATCGCAAAGCAACCCGCCCGCTTACGCAGATGGTTCTGACTTATCATTTGCCGCGTCGCGCATCCACGTTTGCAGTTTCTCGACATCGGCTTTCACCGTGCGCGAAGCGGCGAATAAAACGAGCGTTAAAATCGCGCTGAAAATTGGCACGATATACATTGCCGAGCGAAGTCCGGCGGCGCGAAACGGTTCGAGTGCCTGCGCGGTAAAATCAGAAATTCCCGCCGCCATTGCTGCCTGATGCGTAAAATAATCGCTGATTAAACCGACGACGTAAGGTCCGAACGACGCGCCCAAAACATACATCGCCAGAAAATAAATCGCCATCGCCGTGCCGCGCAGAGCCGGTTCGGTGACATCCGAAATCGTCGCATAAACAATCGAATAATAAAAATACATCAGTGCGACGCTCGTTCCGATTAAAATTAAAAACGTCGTCACGTTTCCGCTTGGCACGCCGAGCGCGAAAAAGAAAAACGGAATCGAAAGCAGAATCGCCAGAGTTAAAACCAGCAGCGCGCCGTTTGGCGTTCGTTTTTTCGCCGCATCACCAATTATTCCGCCGCCCAAAAGTCCGGGCAGACTCAAAAATCCATAGATAATCATCGAAACGAAACTGGCGTTTTGAATATCCAAACCGTGAAAGCGAATCAGATAAGAATTGAGAAACGCGCTCAAGGCGTAGAGGCTGAAATTGTGAATCGCGCCCGACAAAATCCACCAGCGCATCGTCGGCAGCGAAAGCATTATTTTATATGCCGAGCCAGCGCGTTTTTGCGTTCCGACATCGACGCTCTCGACCGCGCCACGTTCCGGTTCGCGGATAAAAAGCGCGAGCAGAACGCAAATCAAACCGGGCAAACCGGCAATAAAAAACGCCGCTCGCCAGCCGTAATTTCGCGCCACCGCGCCGCTGACGGCAAAACTTAAGGCGAGTCCGACGGGCAGACCGAGCATAAAAACGGAAGTCGCTCTGGCGCGTTTTTCGGCAGGAAAATAATCTGCAATCAGCGAATTTGCCGCAGGCGCGCACGACGCTTCGCCGACTCCGACACCGAGCCGCAGAGCGAAAAGCTGCCAGAAATTTCGCGCCAAACCGGAAGCCGCCGTCAGCAAACTCCAGAAAAAAATGCCGACCGACAAAATCCATTTGCGCCTTGTTTTATCGGCGAGCCTGCCAAGTGGCAATCCGACAAAAGCATAAAACAGCGTGAAAGCCGTATTCAGCGCGCCCAACGCCGAATCACTCAAACCGAATTCCCTGCGAACGGATTCGCCGACCGCGCCGATTATCTGACGGTCGAAAAAATTCAGCGCGTTGATTAAAAATAAAACTGAGAGCGCATACCAAGCGGCACTTTTTTTGTTCATAAATTCAGACGGCAAATTCTTTAAAACTCTACGAACACGCCGCGCAAATTGCAAACTTTGAACAATCTTTCTACAATGGCGAATGATGGTTTCCCGCAAACAATTTGTAAAAATTTTCACATTCGCAGTTTTAACATCAGTCTTGTTTTGGACGAGCGCGTGTTCGGATTCGGCGGAAACAAACGGCAACGTTAATTCAAACGTTTCCAATCAAACTGCGGGCGGCGCGGCTTTGACAAAGGACGATATAGATGAACTGTCAGCGATTATTCGTCTGCCGGAAACTCCCGAAGAAGTCGTCTGGCGCGAAGAAGAAACTGCGAATCCGAAAGGAAAAAAACTCACCGCGATTTTGAAATTCAACCCGGAATCCGCCGCGAAAATTGTCGAATCCGCCGCGAAAATAAAACCCGCCGCGCCTACGGAAATCGGCACAGAAAACTGGTTTCCAAATGAGCTTACCGCGCAGTCGCAGCTTTCGGGAAATGAATCGCTCAAAGGAATTTCTTACGCCGCAAATGATTTTTACAACCCGCCTTACACAAACGGAAAATTGACGAAAGTTAACGAAACAAATTATTTCGTGCTTGAATTAACCACTTACTAAATCTCGTCGTAACGCTTTAATTTTCGATAAAGCGTTGACAAATCAATTCCCAGAATTTCGGCGGCGAGCGTTTTATCCTGATTCGACGATTCTAAAATTTCCAAAATATAACGGCGTTCGATTTCTTCGAGCGTCGGGCGCAAACCGTCGGGGTCGCGCATTTCAAAAGTATTCGCAATTGTTTGCTTGATGCGCGGCGGCAGGCTTTCCAAATCGATTTCCTCGCCGCTTAAAATAA
>JBPCRW010000095.1:0-36152 GCA_050996405.1 Pyrinomonadaceae bacterium
AATTGGGCGTTTAATCCCGGCTCGCTCGAAGTGACGAGCATTGACGAATACCGCGAAGAACACGGCGCGTTTCTGGTCGAAGTTGACGGCGAAAATCAAATCACGGCGCGGCACATTAAAGATTACCGGCAGCGTCCGTTTCAGCGTCTTCCGTTTGATGTTTCGGGCTACGCGGAAACAAAAGATATTACCGACGGCGTTCTAAATTTGGTGAAAACAGAAGCGAAAATTTTCGGCGACATTCAGCCGATTATCGAAATCACTTTGCGCGGACATCTCGGTATTCCAAACTCAAGCCTTGAACTGCAAAAAATCCGCGAAGAAGCGCAGAAAATGACTAATGCGCTGCACGTTCGCATCAAAAATCATTCCGCGCCGATTGAATATGCGCTGGCGGCGGATTTGGAAGACGACTCTTCACGCGAGAAACTCGAACGCCGCGTGATCGAAGATTTAATCATCCGCGACAACCGCTATAAAATGCAAACGGAAGAAATTGCCGATGCCGTGATCGGCGCAAAACGACTCGCTTTAAGTGATGAACCGCCGGAAAAAATTGTTGATTTTATTGTTTTAAAAACCGTCAATCGTCAATCGCAAATCGTCAATCGTCAATAGATTTGTCGGCTGCAAACGATTTTCTGTTGACGATTTACAAAATTATGTCTGAAAATCTCGAAAAAGTTCTCGGCATAAAATTTTTGCCGATTTTTCCGCTGCCGGTCGTGCTGCTGCCGAACGAGCTTTTGCCGCTGCATATTTTCGAGCCGCGCTACCGGCAAATGCTGCGTGACATCGGACTTGAAAAAAATCTGTTCGGCGTGTCATATTTTGACGCGCCGGAATCTGATTTTTCAACGCCGCAGCCCGGCAGTATCGGCTGCGTGGCGGAAGTCCGCGAAACGCAAACGCTCGAAGACGGACGTTCAAATGTTATTACTATCGGCGTTATCCGCTATCGTCTGGAAAATTATGTCGAAGCGGATGAACTTTACGCGGTCGCCGAAGTTTCTTTTTTTGAAGACGTTGAAGAAGACGAAAATTTAGTCAAACCGCTTGCCGACGAAGTTTTCAAATTGTTTATGCGAATCGCCAACGCCGCCCACGCGATGAGCGGCGAGCGCGGAAAATTCCCGGATTTGCCGCAAGCCGAACCGCAGTCGCTTTCATTTCTCGTTGCCGCCGCGTTTAATCTCGAACCTAGCTTAAAATATGAATTGCTGGAAATGCGTTCGACAATTGAACGACTCACACGACTGCGCGAAATTCTCAGAAAATCAGTCGAACAGGTCGAAGCAAGCGCGGCGATTACAAAAATTGCCAAAACAAATGGTCACAGTAAGAAAAAGATAAACCTTGAATAGCGTTAAATTATGCCGGTTAAACTTGCATTTCAATCATTATTCTCGCTAAAATCTTCGCCGTTTGCTTTTCCTTCTCGTTTCTTTTTGCTGTAACGCCCTTCCTTCATCTGTATCCGAACTTCCTTTGCCTGTGCCTCGCGCGGGTCTAAAATTCCCAGCAGCGCACCAATTCCCGCACCGAGCAGCGAAGCACTTTTTGCCGCGCCGCGCTCGAATTCCGTTTCGGTTCGCGTGCGCGGACGGCTCAAAAGGTGCAATCCGACGTAAATGCCGATTACGGGCAGAATAAAAAATAATAATCCGAGCCAGTCACTCATAAATTTTGGATTTCAGATTTTGGATTTTCCAAATTTTTTTCACTCTTTCAAAATCTTCCCGCGTGTCAACGCCAATCGAACTTTCGGAAACTTCGACGACTTTAATTTTCTCACCGTTTTCCAGTGCGCGAAGTTGTTCGAGCATTTCCGTTTTTTCGAGTTTCGTCTGTTTTAATTTCGTATATTCGAGCAAAAATTCGCGCCGATAGACATATAATCCGGTGTGTTTTCTGAAAAGCGAAATTAAATTCGGTTTGTTTAGCAAAGCGTTTTCCAGACTGCCGTATTGTTTCACCGCCTCGCGCGGAAACGGAATCGGCGAGCGCGAAAAATAAAGCGCGAAATTGTTTTCGTCCGTTAAAACTTTGACGACATCGGGCGATAAAACATCTTTTGCATCGTGAATCAGTTCGCAGGTGGTCGCCATTTGAATTTCGTTATTTTCTAAAACTGCGGCAACCGCGCTTTCAATTGTCGCCGGCGAAATCAGCGGTTCGTCGCCCTGCACGTTGACGATAATTGAATTTTCGGGCAGACCTTCCGCGACTTCGGCAATTCGGTCGCTTCCCGACTGATGCTTTCGGGAAGTCAAAACCGCTTCGTTTCCGCTTGCTTTGACGATTTCTAAAATTTCTCTGCTGTCCGTCGCAACGATTACTTTATCTATATTACGGGCTTTTTTTGTTTGCTCTAAAGTGTGCAGAATCAAAGGCTTTCCGCCCAAATCAAGCAAGAGTTTATTTGCCAGACGAGTCGAACCAAGCCGTGCGGGAATGATTGCGATAACATTTTTTCGGAGGTTTTTTTCGCGCTGCTTCACGGGATGACAGAATATATTGTTTGGAAACAAAGTCAAGTTTGCGCCGTATCAACTTGGAACTTAATTTTATTTTGGTTAGAATTTTAAAGTGCAAAACCAAGAAACAAATTCCGCCGCCAACTTTCCGCAATCATCAACCGAAAACCAATCTTTCGCCATTGTTCCGCAAGTGCCTGCGCCCGATAATCCGCCCTGGAATAGTTTGGCGGCAATCGGAACTTGGGTGGCGAGCATCATTTTTATTGCCGTCATTCCGGTAGTGCCTCTGCTTGCTTATTTAGCAAAACAGCATCTTAATTTTGCAAATCAGGAAGCGGTTAAAAATTTCGCTCTGACCGACCCGACGGCTGTTTTGATCCAAATAATTTTCATCATTCCGGCGCATATTCTCACTTTAGTTGTGGCTTGGCTGGTCGTCACAAATTTTAGAAAATATTCTCTCCGCCAAACTCTGGGTTTTGAGTGGAACGGTTTTAAAATCTGGCACTCGATTGTGATTGTTATTTTTTTTCTGCTGCTCGCTTTTGCTTTAACCAAAATTTTCGGTCAATCGGATAATGATTTTCAAAAGATGATGGGTAGTTCGCGGTTTGTAGTTTTTCCGGTCGCTTTTATGGCGGTTTTTACCGCGCCGATTGTCGAGGAAGTTATTTATCGCGGAATTTTGTATTCCGCCCTGCAGAGAAAAGTCGGCGTTTGGTTTGCCGTCATTATCGTTACATTATTATTCGGCTTGGTTCACGTTCCGCAATACAGTAAAAATTTTTCGCCTGATTTTTCCGCCCTGATACCACTTTTTCTGTTAAGTTTGACGTTGACGTTAATCCGCGTCCGCACAAAAAATCTGCTGCCGTGCATTGTTCTGCATACAATGTTTAATTTTGCCGGTTCAATCGCGTTGATTTTAGAGCCGTATTTGCGCGAACAGGTTCAAAAAACTTCCGATCCGGTCGGCTTGATTTTTCATTTGATAAAATAAAAAAGCGAGAAATTTTTAGAATCCCTCAGCTTTCAAGTTTTTAATTCTGAAAATTTACTGATCTTTTTTAGGCTCGACCGGCAAATCAATATTTTTTCCGCTTGTCATTCCGGGATACGACATAGTGCGATTGCCCGACTGATTCGGGTTTGAAACGGTCGGAAAACTGCCGCTGTTGTTTCCCCTGTTTTCCGGCTGCATGCCGGGCTGCGGCTGATTCGTTTGGATTTGATTATTGGTCGAATTGACATTGTTGACGACGATATTGTTCGACATCTGATAGTTCCAAATGCTGCGGTTAAACCCGTAGCCGTAAGGCGAACTCCAATTGTAACCGAACGGCAGAAAGCAGTAACTTTGACTAAAAGGATCACGAATCCATAAACCGTAACTGTTGTAACCGCCCCAGCGATTTTGCGAAAAAGATGAAACCAGCGCATTGTTCAATTCGCGGTCGCGGAGTTTGGCGTTTATTTTGGCGAGATCCTTGGCGCGGTCTTTGCTCCAGATTTCAAAAGCATCCTTGTTTTTGCGGTCAAATTTTTCAACCGCCGCAACCTGCTGCCCGTCGCCGAGAATTATTGATTTACCGCCTTTGACAATCGTCGCGCTGCGGTCGCCGATTTGCGCTTTGCCCTTCCAAACTTCGAGATTCGCCGTGCCGTCGCTCATTACATCAACGCGATACACGCCGGATTTGATAATATAAAAACGCGCCTTCGGCGTATTGACAGCAACCCGAAATTCCTTGTCGGCGAGAACTTCAAAAATCGCTGTGCCGCGATTAATTTGAACTGCTAAATCGTCAAGCGAAGTAGTCACAAACTTAAATTCCGAATTTTCGGCAAGCCGCACAAAAGAACCGGGATTTAATAAAATTTCGGCTTTTCCGTCAATTCCGGTTGAAACTTTGTCGCCGGTTTCCAAAGCGTCGCCCTTCAACAAATAATCATTTTTCCCGTTTTGACGCGCGACGGCGACGCTGCCGGAAATTAAATTGACCGCCCCCGCCTTTGCCGAAATAATATACATATCGCTGACGGCGGTTGAAGTTTTTTTACCGCCCTGCTGCGCGAACGAAAAAGCTGAAAGCAGCAAACAGGCGGCGGTTAGCGTTAATAATTTTGAAAAAATACGACTCATTTTCTTTCTCCTCTGACGATACGGAATGGGATTTCAGTAATTGTATACCTTTTCCGCCGGATTTCCAATGTTTTTTGATAACGCACCGTGAAAGTTAAAAACAACCTTTGTCGTTTTCCGGTAATCCAACCGTTTGCCGCAATTTTTAGTGATTCGGCAAATTTATAACGAGGCAATAATTTATGGCGACTTTTAAAGACCCGATTAAATGTTTCGCGCCGATTGAAATAGTCGAAAGACTGTTGGAAATTCGCGCTGAAGCGGGATATACGGAAGCCATCTATTTACACAGTTCGTCGGAATTAGCCGACTCTTTAGATGCTTACGGATTTGATGTTTATGCGTTTTCCAGCGACGATGAAGAAATAAATTACGGCGATTACCGCGCCCAGTTTGTGCCGGGCGGCGATAACGTGCATTGTTCGCTGACGGCGCATTAACTTGTTAGAAAAGTTCACACTACTGAAGGAACGCGAAAGGTTGGTTAAAATCGGCTTTCGCGTTTTTTCTTTGAGCCGCACTTGTTCGCGGCTGACTTTTAATCGGCTTTGATTATAAAAAGTGTGCCGTCGTCGTCAAGAAATTTTCGTTCGGTAAAATCGGCGACATCTTTGCGGATAAAATCAATCATTTTTTTTGCCGGAAGTTTGATGCCTTCCAGCACGCGGCGGGCAAGTCGTTCGCTGCCGTATTCTTCGCCGTCGGCTCTGGCGGCTTCGGTGATTCCGTCCGTGTAGAGAACTAAAATTTGTCCCGCCTCAAAACGGATAAAATGCTGGTGATAACGACGATTGCGAAACATTCCGAGCGGCAGATCGCCGTATTCGACAAAGCGCATTTCGCCGTTTGATTTAACTAACAGCGGCGGATTATGTCCGGCGTTTGAATAAACTAAAGTTCGATTAGTCGCGTCCAGAATGCCGTAAATCGCCGTCACAAATTGATTGTCTTCAACCGAATCCCAGAGCAAATCGTTAATTTTTGAAAGTGAAATGTGCGGCGCGTAACCCGTCTGAATCGCCGACCGCAGACTGGCACGCAGAAAAGCCATCAGAAGCGCGGCGGGAATTCCTTTGCCGACGGCATCGGCGACGACGACACCGATTTGATCATCGAAGATTTTCACCCAGTCATAGTAATCGCCCGACACTTCTTCGGTCGAAAAATTATATGCGCTGATGTCGAAATTTTTCAGGCGCGGATCGCGTCCCGGCAGCAGCGCAAGCTGCACCTGCCGCGCTACTTCAAGCTGCGACTGAATGCGTTTTTTTTCAATCAGATGCTCGTGCAGTTGAACTTTTTCGATAATAATCGCCACCTGCGAAGCGAGCAGTTGGAGAACCGCTAAATCGTCAACGTCATAAGCATTTTCACGGTCGCTTTCGAGATCAAAAACGCCGATTACTTCGTCATTTGCGATAATCGGCGCGACTATTTCCGAGCGCGTTTTTTCTCTGGCGGGGAAATATCTGGGGTCTTGCGAAACATCTGACGAAATTAGCGGCTCGCCCGTCTGCGCGACATAGCCGATAAAACCTTCGCCCATTTTCAGGCGCGGCTCGACTAAATCGAAAGGTATTTCGTAACCGCGCAGTGCCTTTGATTTAAAAATATATTCGCCGTCTTTATTTTTTTCAATCAAATAAATTCCCGCCGCGTCGTATGGAATCAATGAATCGAGCGTCTCCATCACGAGCGTCAAAACTTCTTCCAAATCGAGTGAACGGCTGATGGTTTTCGTGATGTCTAAAAGCATCCGAAGTTTATCAACAATACTCAAATCAGAATTCGAGACGATATTTGGCTGCGACGGTTCAATCATTTTTTAATGGTAAATGGTGAATGAAAAAATACTTCTTCAATTCACCATTTACCATTTACCATTACGCTGTTTTTGTATTCTTCCCAAAGGCGCGAAATTTTCATACGGTATTCGACCAGTTCGCGGCTGACGTTAAAATGACGCGCGATTTCCCTCGAAGTTTTTCCTTGATTTACCATCCGGCTTAAGGACGAATACGGCACGAGTGCCGCCGCGCCGACCGAATAAGCGGCTTCTTCATCGTCCTCGCGGTAATCACGCGCAATCGGTTTGCCGTGTTTATTGACGTTTTCAATTGCCAGCCGCGACGGTTGATGCCCTAGAAAAACGTGGCAGACTTCTTCCATCAAGGTTGCGTTTTGACGATTTTCGCCGTGCGTCGGATTCAGCACAATCAATTTTCGACCATCCGGCAGAGTTTGCGAACACGCGCCGCCCGACCATTTATCGCGCCCGCCGTCAAGTAAATGACGGAGCGTTTCATCTGTTAGAAAAGGCTCGATTTGTTCAAACGTGACGACCAGAAGTTTCGCGTAATTTGCCAGCGCGAACGGGTCGAGTTTTTCCGCATCCGTTTTCAAACCGGCAAACTCACGAAGCCCGATGGCTCTGATTTCATATTGTCTGCCCTTGCGGGTCGGCGGTAAAACAGCAGTATTCACGAAAAGAATTATACCTTAAAAGAAATTTTTTAAGCGTTTGAAGATAAAATCTTTACGATTTCGTCGCCGTAAATCTGCGTTCTTTTGTAACCGAAATCCTTCATCTTCATTAAATCTTCAGGCGTTTTGACGGGCGCGGCGGCAATCTGCATCAGCAGTTCGTCGTGCGCGACGACGTAGGCGGGAAGTCCTTCGAGTTTGGCTCGCTCGTTGCGCCAAACTTTTAAAGCGTCGAAGAATTTTTCCTGTTCGGGCGCGAGCGCGGCAGGTTCTTCGATTATTGGTTTCGTCGGAATAATCGCCGAAGCGGGAATGCTGTAAGATTTTCCGCCGAGCGGCGATGATTGCGCGGAAACGTTTTTATTCGATTTGGAAATTGCGCCCGCTTCTTCGTAAAAAACCATCACCGACCAAAAATTTTCAATGTCGTTAACGACCGACGCGAAAACCTGTTTCACTTCGACGTTCGCCAAAATCTCGTTTAATTTTGATTCGTCAAATTCACCGTTTTGCAGGGGAATTTTGAAAACTTTGCATTTCATTGTTCTAAAATCAAGTTGCAGAAAGTTTGCGGAAGTTTGCGGAAGTTGCAGAAAGTTTTTGAAAAATAAACTATCTGTAACTTTCTGCAACTCTAAACTTCTTTATATTCCGAATCAACATCCTCGCTCGACAGCGCGACGCGATAATTTTTCGATTGAAGCTGTTTGGTAATCAGCAAATCGTCTTTCGTCTTCAATAAATCGGCGCGATTATAAACCGAGATTTCAAAATTGTAGCCGTGCGTAATCGCATCCTTCGGACAGGCTTCGACGCAGAAGCCGCAGAAAATGCAGCGACCGTAATCGATGTTATAAACTTTGGCGTAACGCTCGTCGCGTCCGATGCGTTCTTCGTAAGGTCTGGGGTCGTCCTGCGCTTCGATATAAATGCATTCGGACGGGCAAGCCGCCGCGCACAAATAACACGCCACGCATTTTTCCTTGCCGTTTTCGTCCACGTGAAGCAAGTGCATCCCGCGATAACGCGGCTGAACGGTAACGGGTTCGTCCGGGTATTGAACAGTCCATTTTTCCTTCGGAATCTGCGCCAGCGTGACGCTCATTCCTTTGATGACGGCTTTTGCCGAGTTGATGACATCGCTGATAATTGACATTCTTTCTCTGTTTCGTATAGAAAATTTTCTTTAATTATAACTTAAAAAGCCCACTTCTTGTAAAACGAAAGCGGGCTGATGTATTTATTCCGGTTTGTATCTAACGCAGCAGAATAGAGCCGATAACACCGAGAAGTTCAAGAATCCACCATAGAATTCCAATTACTAAGAAAAATCCTCCGAGACTCATACCGACTATTGCCAGAGTTCTTCCGCCGTAGTTTGCCGGATCAGTATTCGCGTTTTTCATTCCTAAATATCCGGTAACTAACGCGCCAATGCCGGTCAGCGGCGAAACGTAGCAGCACAAAGACAAAATCCCCAGCACCAATGAAATAATCGGCAAAGTTTGGTTTTGTCCCTGTCCGGCAACCGGCGGCTGAAACGGCGTATTTGCGCCGAGTCCCTGATTTTGCCATTCGGCAACCGGCGCGGGCGGCGGATTCCAATCGGATTGCCCGCCGAACGGCGTATTCTGCGGCGCGCCCCACGGGTCGCTTGCCACGCCGAGCGGCGAGCTATACGGCGATTGTCCGGCGTTAAAAGGCTCTGGGTCTTTGAAAGACGGCGGAGGAGGTTTCGGCGCATCGAACGGCAAACTGCCAAAAGCGGTCGGCGGCGGTTCGTCTTTCTGCGGGCTGCCGAACGGCGCGTCCGAAGGTTTGTCGAACGGCGAAGAAGAATCGCCTTTTGAACCGAACGACGGCGGCTCGATGCTCGAAAAAGTCGCGTCAAACGATTTCGGCTTGGTAGTTCCGCTCGAACCCGATTGCGGCGACAAATCTCCGAACGATGGCGGATTCGGCGGCGAATCGACAGGCTTCGGAGGCGAAACGGGCGACGGAGAATCATTCTTTGGCGAAACGTCCGGTGAAGATTCCTTCGATGCCGCTTCCTTTTTCGGTTCATCGAATTTCGGCGCGTTCGACGTACTGACCATCGTTTTCATCGGGTCGTAAGAATCGGGAATCTGCAAAATATCTTCTTCCTTGACCATACCGCCGACGATTGTTTTGAAAGGGTCAGCGGGCGGCGCGCTTGGTTTATCTTCGACCAGCGGCGTTCCGTCAGTCTGACAAAATTTCATTGTATCGGCGAAGGTTTTTTGACAGGTCGGGCATCGTTTCATTGTTTTTTTGTCCTTTTAAAATAGATGTTGGATGTCAGATGTTAAAAGTCAGTTTTTTTAACCTCTCGTCTCTCACATTTAATATCTGAAAAAGTTATACATTGACGTTTAAACTAATTCAAGTTTGCTAAAGAAATAAGCGATTTCCACGCCAGCATTTTCGTCCGAATCCGAACCGTGAACCGCGTTTTCGCCGATCGACGCGGCAAATTCCTTTCGCAAAGTTCCCTCGCCAGCTTCCGCCGGATTCGTCGCGCCCATCAAATCGCGCCACGCTTTGACGGCGTTTTCTTTTTCAAGTGCCATCACGACGCACGGCGCGCTCGACATAAATTCCGTCAACTCGCCGTAAAACGGACGCTCGGCGTGAACCGCGTAAAAACCTTCGGCTTCGCGCTTTGATTGATGAATCAATTTCATCCCGCGAATCTTAAAACCGTTTGATAAAACCCTGTCAATAATTTTTCCCGTATGCCCTTTCCGAACCGCGTCGGGCTTGATAATTGCAAATGTTAAATTGCTCATTATTTATTTTTATTTTTCCTTTATTTATATTTTTCTAAAACGATGCTTTGCCGTTTCGACCACGACAAATGCGGATTTTAATTCTTCTTCGGCGTAAAAGTTCAAAATTCTTTCGAGTTCGGCGTGAATCTGATTGACGTTTGACGGCAGAATACGCAGATACAAAACGCCGCAGCGAATTTCTTTGACGAAAACCAGATTGCCGTAATCTCTGTCGCGCGTGACGAAAATTCGGTTCAACTCTAAAGCCTTTTTCAAATTTTCTTCGTCCGAAGCCTGCGCCATTCCGAGTTCGGCAACGCGCGCGACATCGTGACCCGAACCGATTAAAAATCGCGCCGTTATTTCGTAAACGTCTTGGTCAAGCAGCAATCTCACGCGGCAAATTTTATATCTTCGGACGCAATCAGCGAAATCGCGTAATCAACGCAAGCCTTAATGTCTTCGGTTTGCAAATCGGGATAATAATCATTTTTGATTTTGTCAAAAGATACGCCTTCGTTAATCAATTCCAAAACATTTCGGACGGTGATTCGCGTTCCTGCAACGCAGGGTTTGCCGAAATGAATGTTCGGATTAACTGAAATTCTTTCGTTCATAATTGCTTCCTTTTTATAGATTCAATTTTAATTTTTGATTTAGCAACGGACTAGCCACAATAGGAAGTCTCAACAATAGGGCATTTTCCCTTATCGCCTTCCGTGCAAAACAAAGTCAAATCTAGTCTTTTTCGGTCAGAATTTTTTATTTCAATTTTTATCTCTTTGCTTTTGTATAATGCCGAATTAACTTCCGATTCTGCTGAAATTATAAAAACTCCATAAGGCAATTCAACAGTAAATTTACCTTCGCCGTCAGATTTTGTTTGAATGATTTTACCTTTCTCGTTTTTTATATGAACCGTTGTAAAAGGAAATATCGCGCCCGTTTGGTCAAGCAGAGTTCCGCTCAAAACCGCCTTTTGCGCGTTTGCAAAAATAGCCAATCCAAAAATCAAAACTAAAATCTGCAAAACTTTCATACTGACCTGAACGAAATCTTTTCCGATTTGAAAATCACAAAACTTCTTTCATTGTTTTTCCGATGTCCGCCGGAGATTTGACGACGTGGATTCCGGCGGCTTCGAGAGCCTTCATTTTTTCTTCAGCCGTGCCTTTGCCGCCGGAAATAATCGCTCCGGCGTGTCCCATTCTTCTGCCGGGCGGCGCGGTTTGTCCGGCGATAAAAGCAACAATCGGTTTGCGTTTCGATAGACCGCTTTCCAAAGCCCACTGCGCCGCGTCTTCTTCCGCCGTGCCGCCGATTTCGCCGATTAAAATAATGCCTTCGGTTTGGTCGTCTTCGGCAAAAAGTTTGAGCGCGTCGGTGTGCGTCGTGCCGATAATCGGGTCGCCGCCGATGCCGATGGCGGTTGATTGTCCGAGTCCGACCGCGCCGGTTTGCCCGACGGCTTCATACGTCAAAGTTCCAGAGCGCGAAACGATTCCAATTGAACCTTTTTTGTGAATATGTCCGGGCATAATTCCGATTTTGCATTCGCCCGGCGTAATAATTCCGGGACAATTCGGACCGATAAGGCGCGTCGGTTTGTCGCGCAAGTATTCTTTGACTTTGACCATATCTTCGACCGGAATTCCTTCGGTGATGCAGACGACCAGCGGAATTTTCGCGTCCGCCGCTTCCATAATCGCGTCTGCCGCAAACGCGGGCGGAACGTAAATGACCGAAGCGTTCGCGCCGGTTTCTTGAACGGCATCGGCAACCGTGTTGAAAACCGGAACGCCTATCGCAGTCGTGCCGCCTTTCGCGGGGGTCACGCCTCCGACCACATTCGTGCCGTAATCAATCATCTGCCGTGTGTGAAAAGTTCCCTCTTTGCCCGTAATTCCTTGCACAATCAGGCGTGTGTTCTTATCAACTAGAACGCTCAAAATTTTTATCTCCTAAATAATTTATGATTGGATAAAACAATTTTTCAGTATAGCACGACGTATTATTTTTCCGGCAAGACGGGTTTTCTAATTGGATGCGCCGGATTTATTGAAGTTTGTTATACGCCGCAATATCCACAATATACGTTTTAACACTCTTTTTGCTTGCTTTAATACCAATTTTGTATATCTCGATATTGTTTTTGCGGGTCTTAATACATTTTTATGTGTTGGGATACCGGATTTCGATATTAAGACTCTGATTTTTGATGTCTCAATACCGAATTTCCGTATCAAAACCCCGTGATTCATTGCGGCAACGCCGATTCTTAACGGTAAAGCACTCTCGAATATTATTAACCGAATGTCCGAGAGTGCTTTAGAATATATTTCAGATATTACCCGAAGTTATTTTAACGGTTCGGGTTTTAATCTACGCGCTTTCTGCGCTTCGTATCGCCGGCTTAAATCGTCGTAAATCGCTTTGGCATTCGGCACGTCCATTTTTACGCCCTGTTTGACAGAACTGTAATAGGTATTAGAAGCCGAAACCGCCTCGCTGCCGCGCAATGTCGCCGTATCGTCCAGATTTTTGACGATTTGCGCCAATGGTCGCAGAAAACCGTTCAGCACGGTGAACGCTTCATAATCCTTTTTAAACTCGGCGGCATCAATGTATGCCGGAAGAAATTCAGGATTATTCGCGGCATACTGCACTATTTTATTCACATAAGAAATACTCTTTTCGCCCAATTTGTCGAGCATTCTTTTATCTTCCGCATCGAGCGCGATAAGAATCGGCTGAAGTTTCCGCGCCAGTATGTCAATCGCCTGATTTATCGCCGTCATGTCGGCTGGCGACAAACTGATTGAAATCCGATTTTCGTTCATTATTTATTCTCCTAATTTTAATTATTGAGTATTGCCATTAGCGGCAGAAGTGTTTGGAATGCTGGCATTAGTGTCACCGATGTTTTCACCTTTTTTCTTATTTTTGTTCCTGTTGCCATTTTCAGTATTTATGTTTGCATCTTTTTTCTTGTCGCTGCATCGCGTAATCTCATCATCGCTAATACAGTAAGGGTCTTCGGCAGAACTGTTTGATTCACAATCCTCACCCTCACAAGAAATTTTGCTGTTATCAGGGCAACTAACCGTAACTTTACAGCCAGCGGATGCAGCGGTTTGATTCGACTGCAAGATTATCCAACCCGAAACTAACATCGCCGTTAATGTAACAACTATTAGAACTATAGAAGTTAACCTCTTGTTATTTTTGTTCATATTTAAATCTCCTTATTTTGAATATTTATATTCACTAAAAGCCAAAACTGACATTAAAATTGAGGTTTCTTCCGCTGAAACCGCTAAAAACTCCAGCACTTGAAGCAAAAGTGCTTGAAGCATCGGAATTGTATGAAGTTTGGCGGAGGACCGAATCCGAAACCGTATTTTCCCATCTGCTAGGTCGTATCGTTAAAAAGTTCAAAATGTAAATCTTTTACTGAATCGTCTATTTGCGAGCCGCCGCTCGAAAAAGCACCTAGCACGTTGATTGCCGCTTCATCGCTTCCGCCAAAACTTTTATTTGTCGAATAAAGAACTTGAAAACGGGTTTGACTGACAATATTTTCATTCGCCAAATAAGTGTCTGAAAGTTGTATGGTGTGGTCTTGATTATTATTACTATATGCGCGGCTTGGAAGTGAAAAACCGCCGACACCCTGTCCTATGCTTCGCTGCGAATTAAAATCATAATTAAATGAAATTTTATGCTTTTTCGTCAGGTCTGTTTTGATAGAAAATTGCAGACTATCCAAACGGCTCGGATCGACAAAGAATCGTTTATAAGTATTTGGTTGAAAAACGGAATCCAAAATTACGGCATTGACAGCGGTACTTGAATCATTTTCAGAATGATTGGCATAAAGAATAAATGAAGCTTTCTTACTAATCAGAGGTCCCGATAAATACAAATTATAACCTCTCGTCTGAGAAGGTAATCTTTGATTGATATAAGGATTGGCTGCATTAAAGCGTGAATTGGCAAAATTAAAGCCAATAGAGCCGCTAAATTTCTCTATGTCGGATTTAGTGAATATCTCAACGCCGCCGCCGTAAGGTCCTTCGTATTGTGCGGAAAAAATATTTTGATTGATACGGATTTGCTGAATTGCCTGTTCCGGCGGAAGTTTTCCGCCGGAAAAGCCGTCAACCGTAATCGGCAAATCTTCTCCCGTTACGCTCTGACCGGCGATTTGCCGCAAGACTCTTTCTAAGTCTGCTGGGTTATCGGGCAGTTTATCTATTGTTTCCTGCCTTAAAATTCGCGTCGTTCCAAAATTGTCCGCATCCGCTTCTGTTTCGCCGCCAACATCGACTTTTGATTCGACGGGCGCAATCTCAAGCACAATCGAAACGGTTTTATTTTCGCCTGCTTTAATAACGAGTGTTTCACTTTTATATTCCTTAAAACCCGACGCGATGACAATAATTTGATATTTACCGACAGTTAAATTGGAAAATCGCGCAACGCCTTGCCCGTCAGCTTTAGTTTGTTTTGTAGTCCGTTTGGATTCGATGAGATTAATTTCGGCATCGGTAATTGCTTCATCTAATTGATTTGTGACTTTAACAAAAATAGAGGCGTTTTGAGTTTGAGCAGATGAGATATGAACGAAACTACCGAGCAGAAGAATGAAAAAAATTGTAGAGTGTTTCAGGTAAAGCATTTGGAATACCTACATAAATTTATTAATTTCCATCTGTTTCAACTTTGGCAAAATCAATTGCGAAATAATCGCTCGCATCGGCAAGCTCTTTATCGCGCCACATCCCGACCCAAACTTTTTCGACCTTACCTTTGTTATCTAATACAATCGTTGTCGGCGTTCCCGAAAGTTCGGCTTTATCAGCATCATCTTTTTTAATCGAAAGAACATCCCAAGAATTTATGCCGTAAGTATTCATATATCCTTTAATCTCATCGGCATTGTCATCAACTGTTACAGCCGTAACTTTAAATTTGGCAGGATCGGCGTTTGAAACAAGTTCCTTCCAATATGGCATCTGCTTTTTACACCAGCCGCAAGTCGGATGAAAATACAGCAGCACCCTTTTACTATTATTTCCGTCGTAATCTATTTTTGTTACATTTCCATTTACATCTTTGGCTTGAAATACCTCAAAAACATTTCCCTCTTTTATTTGTTTCGGAGCAAAAGCCTGTAATTGAGATTTCAGGCTTAAATTCTGAAAAATTAAAAAACCATTTGCTATGAGCAAAGCGACGGTAATCGTTGTTAGAAACTTTTCGATGTCATATTTATGCTTTATTTGAATCTTGATTCGGAAAATAATTTAAATAATGTGGATATAACCCAAAATTAAAATACGCACCTTTAGCGGTTTTCTTGAACAAAGCTATACCCACCTCTATCCCTTACTTAAGGTACGGGATTCTAATAAACAGGAACATCAACAGGGACATCCCCACCATCTCCCTTATTTTTACAGGTCGTTTTTACCCCATCACATATTACATAGTCAGCCTTTGCGCTACAGGAATAAGTACCATTACACGCCACACCACAAGTGTTCTCAACATAACACCCAAAGCCGTCATCTAAAATGGCTGCTGAAGCATTACCCGCAAACACTAAACCCAGACTCAACACAACGGATATTGTTCCGATAGAAGATAAAATCCACCTTCCGATGTTTGAATTGATTTTTTTCATTAGCTGATTCTCCTTCAAAAATTTGATTAAGAAGAATTGAATTTTGAGCAGACAATTTAAACGTGAACATAATTCAACTCTTGAGCTATGGGTTGAACCTCTGCCGTGTTTTGCGTTAAGATACGAGTGTTGTTGAGTCGCATCTGTTGTCTCGAACACGACAGAAGCACTTAAAACAAACGAGCCTTGAAGCTGCTGCACGCAACCTCAAGGCTTATTTATTTGCTGAAATTTTTTCTCTCGAATGAAACCTTCGCGCCTCGCGCGTAAATTTACCTTCCACATCCTCGCTTAAGAATGTGAGATTCGGTGAATTGAAATGTGCGAAGCAAATCAAAACCATAAAAGTTGTTAAAGTTTTCAATCGAGATGTCAAAAGTTTTACGCTCAATTTTTAATTTGTCAAGCATTTTTTTCGTAAATGTAAAAAAAAAACGATTTACACTTTTCCATCCGAATCGAAAGCAGTTTTCAATTATCATTCTTATCGGTTAACGGAAAGGACTAAACGACTGTGTTTATACCAAAAATCATTTCAACTCAATCGTTTCGCCGTAGCTCGGAACGTGGACGTTCCAGCCGAATCTATCGCGGATATGCTGCGCCATTGCCTGCGCCGCTTCGGGTTCGCCGTGAGTTGTAAAAACTTCTTTCGGCGTGGTTTTTAATCCTTCGAGCCAGTGCAGAACCGCCTTCCAATCGGCGTGCGCGGAAAATCCGTGAACCGTCTCGACGTGACATCGGACGGGAATCCATTCCTTCATTATTCTCACTTCGCGTTCGCCGTCCTGCACTCTGCGTCCGGTCGTTCCCGCCGCTTGGTAGCCGACAAAAACAATCGTCGCGTTCGGGTCGGGCAAAACGCGCATCGCGTGATGCAGAACGCGCCCGCCGGTCAGCATTCCCGAAGCCGAAATAATAATTCGCGTGCCGTGTTCTTTGTTCAACGCGATTGATTCGTCGCGCGTCGAAGTCGTCATCATCGAACCCGTCCGCAATGGATGACGTTTATGTGCCAGAATGCTTTCGTATTCCGCGTCGTGTTCGTCCGGGAAACGGTTATAAACCTGCGTCGCCTGCGCCGCCATCGGCGAATCTACGCGGACGGGCAAAATCGGAATCCGGCGCGTGTCTTCGAGTTCTCGAATCAAATACAAAACTTCCTGCGTGCGCCCGACGGCAAACGCCGGAATCAAAATCGGCGCGTTACGTTCGACCGCTTCGTTGATAATTTTCGACATCTGGTCTTCCGCCGATTCCGTGCCGTGCAGACGGTTGCCGTAAGTTGATTCGCACATCAGATAATCGCAATCGACGGGCGGCGCGGGGTCTTTGATAATCGGCTGGTCGTAATGCCCCAAATCGCCCGAAAAAAGAAATTTGATTGATTGCGAATTTGACCCGCCCGCTGACGCAGACGGTTCTGACGAAGCGCGGGCGTTCGTCATTTCGATTAACACAAGGCTTGCGCCGATGATGTGTCCGGCGATGCGAAAACTCGCTTTGAAACCCTCGCAGACTTCGACCGCTTCACCGTCGTTTGAAACGGGCTGAATCAGTTTCAAAGTTTCCCGCACGTCCGTTTCATCGTAAAGCGGCAGCGCGGGCTGGTGGACGGTCAAACCTTTGCGGTTGCGATAATCGGCTTCTTCTTCCTGAAGACGCGCCGAATCGGGCAGCAGAATTTTCACCAAATCGGATGTCGCTTTCGACATAAAAACTTTTCCGCGAAAGCCGAGTTTGACCAGACGCGGCAAATATCCGGTGTGGTCTATGTGCGCGTGCGTGATGACGACGGCATCAATTTCCTGCGGCGAAAACGGCGGCATTTCCCAGTTGCGCTCGCGCAATTCTTTTTCGCCTTGAAAAAGTCCGCAGTCAACCAGAATCTTTCTGCTGTTTGACTCTAACAGATATTTTGAACCGGTTACCGAACCGACTCCGCCGTAAAATGTAATTGATGCCATTGTTTTCTCCAAAAATTTAGCCGCGAATTACACAAATATCACGAATTATTAAAACTAATTTTATTCGTGATATTTGTGTAATTCGCGGCTAAAAAAATGCTTTAAAATTCTGCGTTTGCTGCCGAAACAACCTTGTTCGCGGCATCGCTCATTCCGTCGGCGGAAATAATTCCGATGTCGGATTCGTCCAAAACGCGCCTGCCTTCTTCGACCTTCGTGCCTTCTAAACGAGCGACAATCGGAACGGACACGCCCAAGTTTTTCGCCGCCGCGACGACACCGTTCGCCACCATATCACAGCGGACGATGCCGCCGAAAATGTTGATTAAAACTGCTTTCACGTTTTCGTCCGCCAATAGAATTTTGAACGCCTGTTCGACTCTCTCCTGCGACGCGCCGCCGCCGACATCCAAAAAATTTGCCGGCTCGCCACCCGCCAGTTTGATAATGTCCATCGTCGCCATCGCCAGCCCCGCGCCGTTGACCATACAGCCGATGTTGCCGCCGAGTTTGATGTAATTCAAATCAAATTTCGAGGCTTCGATTTCGAGAGGTTCTTCCTCGCTCAAATCACGCAGCGCGGCGTAATCTTTGTGGCGATACATCGCGTTATCGTCAAAATTTACTTTAGCGTCAAGAGCGATTAAACGATTATCTTTCGTCAGCAAAAACGGATTGATTTCAACCAAAGACGCATCCATTTTCTCGTAAGCGTCGTAAAGCGACAGCATAAATTTCGCCGCTTGATTGATTAAATCGTTCGGGATTCCCAAGCCGAACGCCAGTTGTCTGGCTTGAAACGGACGAAGCCCGACTGCCGGGTCAATTTCTTCTTTCAAAATCAATTCGGGCGTGTCTTCAGCAACTTTTTCGATGTCCATTCCGCCTTGCGAGGAAGCCATCAAAACATCTCTGCCCGTCACGCGGTCTAAAGTTATGCCGAGATAAAATTCCTTGTCAATCGGCAAGCCTTCTTCGATTAAAAGCGTTCTAACTTCACGCCCTTCGGGTCCGGTTTGATGCGTGACCAGATTCATTCCGAGCATTTTCGACGCAATTTCTTTTGCTTCCGCCGGAGATTTAGCGAGTTTTACGCCGCCGCCTTTGCCGCGCCCGCCCGCGTGAATCTGCGCTTTAACGACTACGACATCCGTTCCCAATTCCTTTGCCGCGCCTTCGGCTTCTTCCGGCGTTCGCGCCACAATTCCGCGCGGTGTCGGCACACCGTATTTTCTTAAAAGTTCTTTTCCTTGATACTCGTGAATTTTCATAAATGTTTGAAATTTTAATGGAGTCAGAATCGCCTGCGTTAGCGGGCGGGTTTTCGGTTAGTTCAAAGGTCAAGGCTTAAGGTTCAAGGTCAAATTAGTTCTTCCATTTTGAACTTTGAACTTGAAACCTATTAAACAACCCGCCCGCTAACGCGAGACGGTTCTGACCTTTACTGCGATTTTTCGACGACTTTGAGCAGCGTGCGAATCGCAATTCCCGTCGGACCTTTCGATTGATGCGGTTTATCATTATCTTCCCACGCAGTTCCGGCGATGTCGAGATGCGCCCATTTCGCTTTGTCTATAAATTCCTGTATAAAAACCGCGCCGATAATCGTTCCCGCTTTGCGCGCCGGACCGATATTTTTAACGTCGGCGATGTCGCTCTTTATTCCTTTGCTGTATTCTTTGCCAATCGGCAACTGCCAGAAATTTTCGCCCGTCTCCTTGCCGCATTCGATAATTTCGTCAATAAGCTGCTGGTCATTTCCGAGAATCCCAGTGTTGAAATCGCCGAGCGCGATAATCACCGCGCCGGTCAAAGTCGCCATATCAATAATTCTCGTCGCGCCCTGTTTTTCGGCATAGGCGACGGCATCGGCGAGAACCAGACGACCTTCGGCATCAGTGTTTAGAATCTCGACCGTCTTGCCGTTCATCGCCGTCACGACATCGGACGGGCGCGTCGCGTTGCCGTCCGGCATATTTTCAACCGCCGCGACGACTCCCAGAACCGGAACAGTCGGTTTCAGCAGAGCGATGGCGCGCATCGTGCCGATAACCGTTCCGCCGCCCGTCATATCGTATTTCATCGCGTCCATATGTTCGGCGGGTTTGATGGAAATTCCGCCTGTGTCAAACGTAATTCCTTTGCCGACAAGCGCGAGCAGTTCGCCTTTTTTCGCCGTCGATTTTTTCGGCTCATATTTCAAAACAATCAATTTCGCGGGCTGCGTCGAACCGGCGGAAACGCTCAAAAGTGAACCCATTCCGAGTTTTTCCATTTGCTTTTCGTCCAAAATGTCGCATTTCAAACCGACATCCTTCGCCATTTCTCTCGCCCGTCGCGCCATTTCAGTCGGCGTTAAAATATTCGGCGGCTCGTTGCTCAAATCGCGCGTGAAATTGATTGATTCGCCGACGGCTTTACCGCGTTCGAGTCCGGCTTTCAAATCCTTTTCGCTCGCGCCTTCGACGCAGACGGAAAATGTGTCAATCGCTTTCGTGTTTTTGTCGGCGGTTTTGTATTTATCGAGTTCAAACTGGCTGGTCACCACGCCCTGCGCGGCGCACGCGGCAACGTCTCCGGCGTTTTCGTCCGAACGCGGAACGAGCGCGAAACTCTTGATATTCTTTTTGCGAAGCGCGCGCGCCGCCGTTCCCGCCAAAATCGCCACGTCCGGCAATTTATAATCGCTCTTTTCGCCGACTCCGACCAGTAAAATGCGGCTCGCTTTAACTTTTCCCTTCGGCGCGATACGCAGCAATTCGACGCTTCCCGTCTCGCCTTTAAATTCTTCAGTTTTGATAACCGAAGCAACTAAGCCGCCCGTCAAATCGTCCAGTTCTTTTAAAAATCCGCTGCTCGCTTTTTCGTCTTTGAAAACCGCGACGGCAATCGCCTCGACATTCGCTTCCGTATAATTTTCCGTAATCGCCTGATATTTCATTTTTCTTTTATTTCTCCCGCAATGATTATCTAAACCTAAAATTTATTTGCTCGCTTCTTTTAACTGGCTGCGCGTTTCGCGCTCAACCGTGCGCTTCAATTCCGTTTCGCGTTTGTCATACAATTTTTTACCCTTCGCCACGCCGATTTCAAATTTGATGCGCCCGTTTTTCCAGTAAATCCGCGTTACTACTAAAGTCATTCCCTTTTGCGCGGTTTCTTTAATTAACTTTTCAATCTCACGTTTTTTCAGCAAAAGTTTGCGCGAACGCAGCGGTTCGTGATTGTTAATATTGCCGTGCGAATACGGCGAAATATGCGTGTTTAAAAGCCAGACTTCGCCTTCTTTAATCGCAACATACGATTCTTTTAACTGAATCCGCCCATTCATAATGCTCTTAACTTCTGTGCCGCGCAAAACCGCGCCCGCCTCGAATTTATCAAGAATGTGATACTCGTGAAACGCGACACGGTTTGTCAAAATTTCCTTTTCGCCCGCTGAAGACATAAATTTATTTTGCCTTTCAAACCGTTATCCCGCAAGTTCGCAAAGCGCAACACAATTTGACAACTTCGTTTTCAATCAATAAATTAGTCTTACCTGCTGGGAGATCGTCTAATGGTAGGACTGCAGAATCTGGATCTGCCTATCGGGGTTCGACTCCCTGTCTCCCAGAAACCAATTTAACAGTTAGCAGTTATCAATTAACAGCCGTCGGAAATCAATTTTTAGCTGGTAATTGATAGTTGATAACTGCTAACTGTATGAACGACTGGCACGAAACACAAATCCGCGTTCGCTATGCCGAAACCGATAAAATGGGCATCGTTCATCATTCCAATTACGCGGTTTGGTTTGAAATCGGACGCTCGGAATTTTGCCGCGCGCGCGGTTTTTCCTACCGCGAAATGGAAGAAAAGGAAAAGGCTTTGCTGGTTGTCGCCGAGCTTTACTGCCGCTATAAATCTCCCGCTTATTACGAAGACGAATTGACCGTCAGAACAAAAATCGGCGAACTGCGAAGCCGGACTTTGCGATTCGTGTATGAAATTTACCGCGCTTCGGACGATATGATTTTAGCCGAAGGCGAGACGCTTCACGTCGTTACAGACACTGATAAAAGGGTGCGTTCGATGCCGGAAAGTTATAAAGAAAGGCTGCTCGTCGAACCTGACAAAGCGCAAAACGCTTTTCCCAAAAATTACGCGCCGAGTTGATTTTTATCATCTCCTTCGTCTTCTTTATCACGCGCTTCTTCTGCTTTTTTCAAATAACTCTTTCTGATTTCGTCTAATTCTTTATCGTCCAGTTCTTCCAAATCCAGAACTCTGTCATTAGGTTCTTTAAGGGCATAAATTAATTCGTCGAGTTTTAACTGCAAGGCTTCGGTGTCACGGTTCTGCGTGTTTTGAATTAAAAAAACCATCAAAAATGTAATAATCGTCGTGCCGGTATTGATAACTAATTGCCAGGTGTCGCTGAAACCGAAAATCGGTCCTAAAACTGCCCAAACTACTACTATGATAACTGCCGAGATAAAAACGACCGGCTTGCCCGTAACTTTTGAAATCCACTTGGCAAAGCGCGTGAATAAAGAATTTTTTTTGCTTCCCATTAATTTCCCTTTTGCAACGAATACGAAATTATTAACAATTGAATTATAAAGCGTCGGCGAATTTTTAATCAATGCTTTTGTTTGCCTACTTGACAGCTAATTTTCGGAAAACTATATTTCAAGTTTGCGTTTCGCGTCGTTTCAATAAATGTTTGAAGAATCAATTAAGCCGGATGAATTTTGGATGCGCCGCGCCATCGAAGCCGCGCGCGAAGCCGAAAAGTTAAACGAAGTTCCGATTGGCGCGTGTTTGATAAATGAAAGCGGTGAACTTTTAGCGATTGCGGGAAACCGGACGCGAATTGACTGCGACCCGACGGCGCACGCCGAAATCATTATTCTGCGCGAAGCGGCGCGAAAAATCGGCAATTATCGGTTGACGGGCGCGACCGTTTATACGACGATAGAACCTTGCGCGATGTGCGCGGGCGCGCTGGTCAACGCTCGAATTAAAAGATTGGTTTTCGGCGCGGCGGACGAACGTTTCGGCGCGGTCGAAACGCATTTTAAGATTTGCGACAGTAGTTCTTTGAATCATCGGTTGGAAATTATATCGGGCGTTCTGGCGGACGAATGCAGAAATTTAATGCGACAATTCTTCCGCGAGAAACGTCAAACAGTTAAAAATTAAAAATGCAAAATTAAAAATTTTGGAAGTATTTTTAATTCATAATTTTTAATTTGTCTCGTGGAGAGGTGCGAGAGTGGTTGAATCGGGCAGTCTCGAAAATTGTTGAACCTTTGCGGGTTCCGTGGGTTCGAATCCCACCCTCTCCGCCATCCGATTTTAGATTTTAGATTGCCGATTTTGGATTGAAAATCAGTATCGCAATTCGTAATTTTAATTCGTACACTCGTAATTGATTTTGGAAAGGTGCAAGAGCGGTTGAATTGGCTACATTGGAAATGTAGTGAACCTCAAAAGGGTTCCGTGGGTTCGAATCCCACCCTTTCCGCCATCCGATTTTGGATTTTAGATTGCCGATTTTGGATTGAAGAAATATTTTCTTTAGTAATCCAAAATCTAAAATCGGCAATCCAAAATCGAAATATGGCTTCAGGCTCCGCACAAGGTTTGAGTTGTGAACTCCGCTAGGCTGGGAACAGAGCAACGGCAGCAATTTCAGCTTGTGTTGCGGGAAAGTCTGAAGCCTCCAGTTTTTTTGCTGTAAAATCGTATAATGGAAAGTAGATAATAAAATAGATACATCTCGCAAGGCTGATAAACTATCCATTTTCCGCAGGCTAATACTGTAAATTAAAAGCGGTCATTCTTTTAAAATGACCGCCCTTTCTATATCAACTTCAAGATATAACTTGACATCTATTTAACGCCAATTCTAAACGGCGAATAGATAGTGCTGGCTGGTTGGTTAACATCGGTATCCTCAAGGGTGACGAATAAGCCAAAATCTTTAAGCGCAGTTGCGCCTAATATTTCACCTTCATGTTTAGCACCTGAGCTAACCGTTTGTCCGATTTTTGTGTATTGTTTATCAGGCGAAACAGCCCAGAGAACGACACGTTTATTCGGAACGCTCTGCATATTATGAAAATGCATTTTTATTTGGTGTGTACCATCGTTGAGATTACTGACAAAGGTATTCGCCCTTAAACCTTTAAATCCAGGCGAAAAGTCAATGGCAATTTTGGTGTTTTTTGCAGTAAAACTCGGCACTCCCAAAAGCGGAACATCGTAAGTTGAAGAAACGGTTTGACCTGTAGCGACTTGTTTCGTTCCGGTCGTAGTAAGAACACTGTTATTTTCAACGGTGCGATTCACAACGGCATAGCCTTGCGGCACGGCACTGCGAAAAACAACCGGTGTATCGGAGCCGATAGAACTCAATCCTGCGTTCGGCGAAAGAACGAGCATAAATTTATCCATCGGGGTTTTGTAAGTCACTTGGCTCATCCCGTTGGCAATGCTGGCGGGTCCGAGCAGCGTGACCGCCCCCGCCGGGTCAACTGCATACACATAATAATTAGGCGCGTCTGCCGGAAGCCCCGACAAATCAAGATTAATAGTGGTTTCGTCGCCCATTCTCGTGATGTGCGCGATTCCCTTTGCGCCGGTCATAGTCGCTCCGGGCATTAAATCAACCATTACTTCCTTGCCGACCGGATACTGAATAACAGTATAAGTTCCGTCCGCGTTCTGCACGGTTTTGGTCACGGTAGTAGTCGTATTTTGGGCATATGAAACGCCCGTTAAAGCAACAAAAAGAGCAAGCCCGCTGATGCTCAACAAAAATTTCTTAATCATAAAAATCTCCTTTCAATTATTCTGAAAATCTGACGATTTGAACGCCAATTGCGTTAATTTAGAATTTATTTTTCCGATTTTGCAAACACTTTAAGTCAGGCTGCAAACACCGTGCCAGCCAAGCAAATATTCTTTATTTGCAAAGTTTAGCGGCATCAAAAGAATTTCTGAGAAACAAGATGTTTTTAACTGTATTAAAACTTGACGCGACAGGTCAACAATTAAAATAAAATTAAGGCACTGCTATCGTCTTTTATTTTCACCAATTTCGGAGATTGAAACAAGAATTTTATCGCTTGTTTTTATAGAGCGGTATCTAGTGATAGAATACTTTTTTGGATGCAGTATTTGACACTTCTTAGCACTCTGCGAAACAACAAAAGCAAAGTTTATGGCTTACCAAGTTATCGCCCGCAAATGGCGACCGCAAACATTTGAAGAAGTTACCGGACAGGAAGCGATTACGCGCACTCTGCGAAACGCTATCGAACACGACCGGCTGCATCACGCTTATCTATTTAGCGGCGCGCGAGGTGTCGGAAAAACCACGACCGCCAGACTTTTAGCCAAATCATTAAACTGTCATAAAACCGATAAACCAAATTCGTTTCCCTGCTCGCCGAATGATGCGACGGCTTGCGCTTCGTGCCTTGAAATTGCCGAAGGGCGTTCGATTGACGTGCTGGAAATTGACGCGGCATCAAACACGGGCGTGGATAATGTCCGCGAAGTCATCATCAATAATCTCGGCATTTCTCCGGCGCGTGACCGTTACAAAGTTTTTATCATTGACGAAGTTCATATGCTTTCTCCTTCGTCGTTTAACGCCCTGCTCAAGTCCGTCGAAGAACCGCCGCCCAATGTCGTTTTTATAATGGCGACGACCGAACTGCACAAAATTCCCGACACTATTTTGTCGCGCTGTCAGGAATTTGATTTTCGGACGATTGCGGCAGCGAAGATTTTCGAGCGTTTGAAAATTATCGCCGATGCGGAAAAAATCGATGTGTCCGGCGCGGCTCTGCGCGAGATTGCCCGCAGCGGCGAAGGCTCGATGCGCGACGCGCAAAGTAATTTTGACCAGGTTATAAGTTTTTCGGACGCAAAGATTGAAGCGCGGGATGTGATGAACGCGCTCGGCATAGCGAGTTCGGAAATGCTGTCGCAGACAGTCGAAGCGATTGCCGCGAAAAACGCTGCCGGTATTTTGCAGGTGGTCGAAGATTTAACCCGTCGCGGGCAGGATTTGCGCTCATTTTGTCGTGATTTATTATCGCATTTTCGTGATTTGCTCGTCGCTAAAATCGCGCCCGATGCGGACGAGTTTTTCGATTCCGCCGTTTTGAGCCGCGAAGAATTATCAAAACAAACCGAAAATTTTACCGAAGCCGATTTGATTCGTTTTTTTAATTCGTTGAGCGAAACCGAAAGCAAATTGCGGGAGGCAACGCAGTCGCGCTACACGCTCGAAATCGGTCTGGTCAAACTCATCGAAATGCGCCGTGTCGCGCCGCTCGAAAAAATTCTCGAACGTCTGACGCATTTAGAAAGCGCGTTTGCGAATGGAAATTCTCCGGTTGTTGAAAATTCGTCAAAACCGATTGGATTATCCGGTTTCGCCGCGCCGGACGCAGAAAAAAAAACTCTGAAAAGTGATTCTCCGCCTGAAGACGCGCCGTTTCCGGTTTCTTCGCAAACGGCGCGGGATTTTCCGGTTGAATCGAACATCAAAGTTCCCGAAAAACCGTTAATTATTAAAACGGAAATTCCCGCCGCCGCCAACGAAAATTTCATTCCGGTAATTTCCGATTCGTTTTTTGTCAGGCTGCCGCCGCTTTCCGCCGAAGACCTCGAACATATCGAAGACAACCGGCTTGATTCCGCCTATGAAGATAAATTGCTGTCGTCGGGCGAGACGCTGAACGTTATCAAAACCGCTTCCGCGCTGGTCAAAAATGCTTTGGGAGCGAACGAATTGACAAACGATTCATCAAATTTTGACTCTCCGGTTTCCAACACCGCAGCCGCTTTTGCTCCCGCCAAAACTCCTGCGAAACCGATTTCGACCGCGCCGGTTTTTGAACCCGAAAAGATTTCCGACGAGATGCCCGTTCTGCCCGAAAACCCGACCGACGAAGATTTATGGAAATATGCCGGAAATCATCCGAAAGTGAAACTGGCATTGCGGGTCTTTCGCGGAAAAATCACGAGCGTTTCCAGAGAAGTGTAAATTTTTTTACGGTTTTCAAAAAATTTCGGAACAAATTGAAATCTGCGGCGTATTACAGACACGGAGGTAGTTTACAAAATGCGTAATCCGATTGTTGCAGGAATTTTAAGTCTTTTGCTTCCCGGTGTCGGGCAAATTTATAATGGGCGCGTTCTGATTGGAATCATCTGGTTGATAGTTACGGGTTTTTCGTGGATTGGTTCTGCCGGACTTTTGGGCTGGGTCGTTCATCTTTTTGCCGCGTGGTGCGCTTACAGCTACGCCAAAGATAATCCGGTCAGATAAAAAAGTTTTCATCCTTATCCTCCTGGATAGCCTGACGCGCGTGCGTCAGGCTTTTTTTCGTTTTCCAATCAAGTGAATTTAACGTAGAATTTACTTCAGTGGTGGGTGGTAAATGGCGAGTGATTAGTGAAAATCCAAAACTCACCACTCACCACTAAAGAAGATGGTTAAAGAAGGTTTCCCGTTTGTCGGATTTGCATTTTTAATTGCGGTGATTTTCGCGGTCTGCGCTGTCGTTTTCGCGTCCGCGCTGCTGTGGATTGGCGCGGGCGTTTTTATTCTGCTCGCGGTTTTTACGGCGTATTTTTTCCGCGACCCGCAGCGCGTAATTTCAGACGAATCGGACATTATCGTTTCACCTGCTGACGGTCGCGTAACGCGCGTCGAAGAAAACGAAACCGGAAAATTTATCAGCATTTTTTTATCGCCCGTTGACGTGCATATCAATCGCGCGCCGATTGCCGGAAAAATTACGAAAATCGATTACGTCTTCGGCAAAAAAATGCCCGCTACCAGCAATAATGCCAGCCTGATTAACGAGCGAAATTCTTTAACTATCAAAGGCGAGAAAATTACGGTCGTCTGCACGCAGATTGCCGGAATTGTCGCCCGCCGGATTGTCTGCTGGAAAAAAGCTGGCGAGGATTTAACGCTCGGCGAAAAATTCGGGCTTATCAAATTCAGTTCGCGCACCGATTTGCAAATGCCTTTTAATGTTGACTTGATGGTCAAAGTTGATGATAGAGTAAAAGGCGGCGAGAGCGTCATCGGAAAAATCAGAAGCTAGTGCAAAATGCAAAGTGCAAAATGAAAGCCGAGTTTTGAGATTGAAACAAATTCAAACGTTTTCTTGAATTTTGAATTTTGCATTGTTCTAACTATGGCAATCGAAGAACAAAATCAGCCCGTCCACAGAGGCTTAAAAAAAGGGCTTTATCTGATTCCGTCGGCGTTCACGGCGGCGAATATCGGGATGGGTTTTCTCGCGGTTTTAGCGTCGCTTCACGGTTTTCAGCTTGCACAAATAAACGCCGACCAAGCCGCCGTTTATTTCGACTATGCGGCAAAAGCGATTGCCTTTGCGATTTTGTTTGACACGCTCGACGGGCGCGTGGCGCGGATGACGAAAACCGCGACCGAAATCGGCGTGCAGCTTGACTCTTTAGCCGACGTTCTGACATTCGGAATCGCGCCGATAGTTTTGGCTTACGGCTGGTCAATCGGCGCGACGTTCGGCGAAGACAATTCGATGCATGGACTCGGAATTTTCGTGCTGTTTATGTATCTGATGTGCGGAACTTTTCGCCTGGCGAGATTTAATTTGCAGGCGACTCGCCCGCGCGTTCTGGCGCAGGGAACGCCGAAAATAGACAAGAAAAATTTTGTCGGGCTGCCGATTCCGCCCGCCGCCGGACTCGTTGCGGCAATTGTTCATTTCAAACCGCGCCCGCTGAATTTTTACGGCGAAAACTGGTCGGATTTTTACACAATTTTGATAATGATTTTGCTGGCGGGATTGGGGCTTTTGATGGTCAGCACGATTCGCTACACGAGTTTCAAAAGCGTCGGCGTAAGTCGCCGCAGCGTCTATCTGATTTTGATTATCGCGGCGGTCGGAATGCTGGCGTGGCTTTATTCGCGCTACGTTTTTTTGATTATCGCGGCGGCTTATGTTTCGCACGGACTCATTTTTTATTTAACCGGACTCCTGCGCCCGTCGAAAAAAGAAGCCGCAAGAACCGACGCGGAACTGACCGAAGAAACCGATCGATAAGAGGCAGAAACCCGATCGCGTGGGAGGGTGCGGATTTTCCGCCCTTGCTCATGCGCGGGCTTCCGTCTTTGTAAAAAACTCGACTATTTTTTCCGCCACAAAATTCTGCTGCTCGTCCGTTAGTTCTGGATAAATCGGGAGCGCGAGAGTTTCGCGCGAAGCCGCTTCCGCTTCGGGAAAATCGCCTTCTTTATAACCTAAGTACGCAAAACATTCCTGCAAATGAAGCGGAACGGGATAATAAATATCCGTGCCGATTTCATTATCCGCGAGAAATTTTTTCAACTCGTCGCGCCGTTCTGGAACGCGGACGACGAACTGATTATAAATATGCCGCACGTCGGTTCGTTCAAGCGGCAAAATAATTTGCTCGGTGATACCGGCATTGAACAAAAGTTTTTTGTAGAATTGCGCGTTCTCGTAACGCTTATCCGACCAAGAATCGAGATGCGGAAGTTTAACGCGCAAAATCGCTGCCTGCATCGCGTCGAGCCGTGAATTAAGTCCAATCCATTTGTGATAATAACGCTCGAACGAACCGTGAACCCGAAGCGCGAAAAGTTTTTTCGCCAATTCTTCATCGCTCGTCGTCATAAATCCCGCGTCGCCCATTCCGCCCAGATTTTTCGACGGGTAAAAACTAAAACAGCCGATTTCGCCAATCGAACCGGCGCGCTCGCCGTATTCTTCCGCCCCGATTGCCTGCGCCGCGTCTTCGATAACCGGAATTTTATGCCTTCCGACTATTTCCAGAATTCTCTGCATTTCGGCGCACTGCCCGTAAAGATGCACGGGCAGAATCGCTTTTGTCCGCCGCGTAATTTTTTCCTCGATTCCGTTGACGCCGATGTTGTAGGTGTGCGGTTCGATGTCAACAAAAACGGGCGTTGCGCCGAGCCGCGCAATCGAACTTGCCGACGCGAAAAAACTATACGGCGTGGTGATAACTTCGTCGCCGCGCCCGATGTCATACGCCATCAGCGCGAGCATCAGCGCGTCCGTTCCCGAAGCGCAGCCGATGGCGAATTTAGTTTGGCAATAAGCGGCTAATTCTTTTTCCAAAGCCTCGACTTCGCCGCCCAAAATAAAACCGTTCGAGTCTAAAACTTTAGCGATTGCCGCGTCAATTTCGGGACGCAAAGCCTGATTTTGTTCTTTCAAATCTAATAAAGGAACTTTCATTTTTATCAATTATCAATTATCAATTAACAATTATCAATCGGACGAATGTTGATAATTGTTAATTGATAATTGATAATTGTCTTCGATGATTGCCGACAAACGGAAACGCGCCGCCAAAATTATCAAACGCTTAAAAAAAGAATACCCAGACGCGCATTGCGCTCTGAATCACACAAACGCTTTCGAGCTTTTGGTCGCCACGATTCTTTCCGCGCAATGCACCGACGGGCGCGTCAACATCGTCACCGTCGAACTCTTTCGCAAATATCGCGCGCCGCACGATTATTTGAATGTTACGCAGGAAGAACTGGAAAAAGATATTCATTCGACCGGCTTTTTCCGCAACAAAGCGAAAAGTATTCGCGGAGCGAGCGAAAAAATTATCGAAAATTTCGGCGGCGAAATTCCGCAGACAATGAACGAGCTTTTGACTTTAAACGGCGTGGCGCGAAAAACGGCGAATGTCGTTTTGGGAAACGCTTTCGGCATCGCGTCGGGCGTGGTTGTTGACACGCACGTTTCACGCCTGTCGCAAAGACTGGGTTTAACCGAAAAATCCGTGCCGGAAAAAATCGAAAAGGATTTAAACGAATTAGTTCCGAAAAAGGATTGGATAATGTTTCCGCATTTATTGATTTTTCACGGCAGAAAAATCTGTCAGGCGCGAAAACCGAAATGCGCGGAATGCGTTTTGGAAAATATCTGTCCGAAAATCGGAGTAGTGAAGTAGCTACAAAAAGGCACAAAAAATACAAAAAATTGAAGAGTTTTATTTTGTGTTTTTTGTGCCTTTTTGTGGCTATTACTTTTAAAATTCAATTCCCTGTTGAGCGTAAGTTCCGGCTTGAAACGGATGTTTGATTTCCTTCATTTCCGTGACTAAATCCGCCGCTTCGACTAATTCGGGCGGTGCGTTTCTGCCGGTTAAGACGATGTGCAGATGCGGTTGTTTTTCGCGGACGGCTTTGATTTCGTTCAGCACTTTTTGCAAATCTAAAAATTTATAATCGAGAACATAAACGAGTTCGTCAAAAACCAGCAAATCGTATTCTTCCGAATGCATTTTTTCGACGCACAACGCCCAGGTTTCTTCGCTCGTTTTGATGTCCTGTGCGGGATTTTTCGTATCCCACGTAAAGCCGTCGCCCATCGTGTGAACTTCGATTCCCAAAATTTCCGCCGATTCGTGTTCGCCGTAGCGGTCATTTTTCGACTTCATAAACTGAATCATACAACAGTTCATTCCGCGCCCCACCGCCCGCATCATCAATCCCAACGCACAGGTCGTTTTGCCTTTGCCGTCGCCGGTGTTGACCATCAGCAAACCTTTCGTGTTTTCCTTGTAACCTTCGCGCCGCCACTTGTAACGTTTTTCTTTCGTCATAAATTTAATAAGTAGCCGGACAGAATTGTTTTATAAATGCGGAAGCCCGCTACGCGCGTAAGGGCGCGTTTTCACACTTACTTCGTGCGTGTTTCCGCACTGATTCATCTATCAAATAATTTCGTCCACTTACTTAGTCACAAAAACGATTTTTCATTTTGTGATTTTTGTGACTTTTTGCGGCTAATTCTAATTAGACCAAACTCAGTTCCGATTTTTCCATCTCGTTATGAAATGCTTCAATCGCTTCAATTAAAGCCGCGACGATTTTCGTTTCCCATTCGTTCCAATCGCCTTCGACACGACAGCCCGCCGCGTTTTTATGACCGCCGCCGCCGAATTTTTCCGCCACGCGCGCGACGTTAATGCCGTCTTTCGAGCGCAGAGAAACGCGATATGCGTTCGGCAGAGTTTCGCGCATATACGCCACTGCTTCGACATCTTTTGCCGCCAGCGGAATGTTGACGAAACCATTATTGTCGCCGTCAACGGATTCGGCGTTTTCAGACATTTCGAGCGTTTGCCGCATCCATGCGACGCGCCCCGTTTCATCGCGCTTAATCGTCGCCAAAACCTGCTGCATCAGTTCAATGCGAGACCACGAATAAGAATTATAAACGACTTCGGAAATCTGCGCCGGTTTCGCTCCGGCTTTGACAAGTTCGGAGGCGACTTTTAAAGTTCGCTCGGTAGTATTCGGAAAATGAAACGAGCCGGTGTCCGTCACCAAAGCCAGATAAACGCATTCGGCAATTTCGCGCGTGATGCGCCCGCCGATGGCTTTGCAGAGATTGTAAATCATTTCGCCGACTGCCGAAGCCGTCGCGTCAATCCAATTTATCGTGCCGAAATGCGCGCTGGTCGAATGATGGTCAATGTTGACGGTCAACTGATTTTCCAAACCCTTGATTCCCGGACGCGCGAGGTCGGAACATTCGATAACGAAAACCGCGTCGTATTTGCCGTTCACCTCCGACACGCGCCGGATTTCCTGCGCGCCGGGAAGCTGCAAATAAGCGGCGGGAATCCCGTCACGAACAATAACTTCGGCGTTTTTTCCTAAAGAACGCAGCAACCAGCACAATCCCAGTGATGAACCGATACCGTCGCCGTCTGGTCGGACGTGCGTCGTGATGGCAAAATTTTGTTTGTTTTCAATTAGCTCTACAACTTGACTTAACATCAAAAAATGGAAAATGGAAAATGGAAAACGGAAAATGAAAACATTTTCTATTCTCCGTTTTCTATTTTCAGTTCTCCGTTAGCATTCAGGTCTTCTAAAATTTTATCAATCCGTCCGGCTTTTTCTTCAACCGTGTCGCGGACGAAATGGATGTGCGGCGCGTGATGCAAATCCAGATTAAGCGCGAGCTGCCCGCGCACAAAATTTTCCGCGTTATGCAGGGCTTTCATCGCTTCCTGAATTTCTTTTTCATCGCCGGCAACCGTCACAAAAACCTTCGCGTCGCGCTTATCGTCTAACACTTTGACATCCGTGACAGTTACGGCAATCAGGCGCGGGTCATCTAATTCATAACCGACGATTTCCGTAATTTCTTCGCGTAATTGTTCGGCAACTCTTTCAGGTCTTCTCATTTTTTATAATGAAATTTACAAGAATATATGACGATTTCATCATCATAAACTTTATAAACTAACCTATGTTCGTCTGTGATGCGTCTTGACCACAAGCCTTTCAATTCGTGCTTCAACGGTTCGGGTTTGCCGATGCCGGAAAACGGATTGCGTCCGATGTCTTTGATGAGTTCGATTATGCGAGTTTGTATTTTTATGTTTTCACTCGCCCACAAATTGAAATCTGCAAAGGCTTCCGGGAAGAACGCAATCCTTCTCATAAATTTTCGATATCAACATAAATTCGCTTTTTCGGGTCTTCCGCATCGCGCATCGCTTGTTCTAAATGCTGACGATTGGCTTCGTTCGACAGCAGATATTCGGTCGTGTCCTGTTCTTCGTCTTCAACCAGAATAATAACTTCGACTTCTTTTCCAATCGGTAATTCAGGCGAGCGAATTTCAACCGTTCCGTCTTCTCGAACAATCGTTTTTTCTCTGATTCCCGTAATCATCTTACAACTCCGTCGCCGCAATTCTTTCAATCACGAACGCTTCGATTTCATCATTGACTTTGATGTCGTTGAAATTGACCAAACCAATTCCGCACTCGAAACCTTGACGAACTTCGGAAGCGTCTTCTTTGAAACGTTTGAGCGAGGAAATATCGCCTTCCCACGCAACTACGCCGTCGCGGATAAGTCTTGCTTTTGCCTGTCTGCGGATAACGCCGTCGGTCACGCGGCAGCCCGCAATCGTGCCGATTTTCGTAACCTTGAAAACTTCCTGCACGAGTGCTTTGCCGAGAATATTTTCGCGTTCAATCGCGTCGAGCATTCCAATCATCGCCGCGCGAATTTCTTCTTCGACTTTGTAAATAATCGAGTGCAGGCGAATGTCAACTTCTTCCTGTTTCGCTACTTCCGCCGCGCGGGTTTCCGGTCGGACGTTAAAACCGATGATGACAACCGCCGTCTGCGTGTTGTCAGCTTGCGTGGCGGACGCGAGCAAAACGTCGGATTCGGTAATCGCGCCAACGCCGGAACGAATAACGCGAACCTTAACCTTGTCGGTTGAAAGTTTTTCGAGTGTTGCGCGAAGAACTTCGATTGAACCCTGCACGTCGGTTTTCAAAACGACGAGCAGTTCCTTGACTTCCGCTTGTCCGAGCGATTCGATGCCGCGTTTGGTCGTCTTGAGCATCGCAATCTGACGCGCCAGCATCTGGCGTTGACCGGCAATCGAAACCGCCTGGTCAATGTTGGCAACCACCTGAAAAGTGTCGCCCGCGTGCGGAACACCCTGCAATCCTAAAACTTCGACGGGTGTCGCGGGTGCGGCTTCGGTCACAATTTCGCCCCGGTCGCTGAACATCGCGCGGACTTTGCCGTGAACCTGTCCGACGATAAACGGGTCGCCGACGCGCAGAGTTCCCTGCTGAACCAAAACCGTCGCCACCGAGCCGCGTCCCTTGTCGAGTTTCGATTCCAGCACTACACCGGAAGCGCGCCGTGTTGGGCTGGCTTTCAAGTCCATAATATCGGCTTGCAGCAAAACAGTCGTCAGCAAAGTTTCCAGATTTTCGTGTTTTTTCGCCGAAACCGGAATCATTTCCGTATCGCCGCCCCAATCCTGCGGCTGCAATCCGTTTGTCGCCAGACCTTGTTTTACTTTGTCCGTATTGGCATCGGGCTTGTCAATTTTGTTGATGGCGACGATTATCGGAACATTGGCGGCTTTTGAATGTTCAATGGCTTCAACGGTTTGCGGCATCACGCCGTCATCCGCCGCGACGACGAGAATCACCACGTCGGTTGCTTTCGCGCCGCGCGCCCGCATCATTGTAAAGGCTTCGTGACCGGGCGTGTCGAGAAAGACAACACGCCGCTTTTCATTGAAATTGTCCGCGCTCGGAACTTCGACGCTGTATGCGCCGATGTGCTGCGTGATTCCACCCGCTTCGCCTTCGGCAACATTGGCGGAACGAATCGCGTCGAGCAGCGAAGTTTTTCCGTGGTCAACGTGACCCATCACGGTGACAACCGGCGCGCGCGCCAATTCGACATCATCGGATTCCGAAGCGATAAGTTCTTCAAATTCCTGCTCGATAACCATTTCTTCAAACGGCACGAAACTGACATCATAGCCGTAGCCCGTGCCGAGTTCAGCCGCTAATTTTTCGCCAATCGGCTGGTTGAGCGTCGCAAAAACGCCGCGTTTGATTAAAAGCTGAACGACATCTTTCGGAATGATGCCGAGTCTTTCGGCGAAATCGCGCACCGTCGCGCCTTCGGTCAAACGAACGGATTTTAATTCGGAAGCATTGATATTTCCAATCTGGTCGAGAATGCGTTCTTCGATTGGTTTGACGCGCGCCACGTTTAAATCCCGTTCGTCAAAGCGTCCGCCCCTCGCGTCGTTGCGGCGGTCATTACCTTTTTTGCCGGAAGAACGTCCGAGCCTTTTGCGATTGTCCGCAGGCGGAATATAAATTTCTTTCGGCGTTTTGGTTTCGCCCGGCGTGCCGTGCATTTGCTGCGGATTTCCGGCGCGAACATTTCTGAAATCTTTTCTGCCGCCGCGCTCGCGTTCCGTCTGCGCTCTTTCAATTTTCTGCGCGGGCTGCTGGACGGCGACAACTCTTTCACCCTGTTTGAAACCTTGTTTTAAGGCTTCGGGCGTTAATGTGAGTTTTCTTTGAATCGTTTTTCCGGTCGGCTTAAAAACTCTCGGAGAAGTGACCGGATTTGCGTTCGGCTTTTCTTCGGTTTTTGTTTCGATTGCCGGAGAAACCGGAGCAACCGGAGATTTCTCCTCTGTTGCTGCTTCAATCGCAGGCTGAATTTCTTCCGGTTCTCTAACCGGCTCGGCGACAATTTCCGCCGGAGCGACGGGCGGCTGTTTCTTCCGTCTTAGTATTTTGGTAGATGTTTTCGGCTGTTCTTCCGCCGCTTCTTTAGCTAATGCTGGTGTAATATTTTCTTCCTTTTCGAGTTCTTCAAACGGCTGTGCGGGTTCTGCCGCCGAAGGTTCAACTAATGTCGGCGTTTCTTCCGCGACCAGAGATTTCTTAATGACTTTGATGCCGCGCGCCGGTTGAGTTTCCTTTTTCGGGAAATACTTGCTGCGAATTTTATCGGCGAGTTCCTTGCTGACCGAGTTTGACGGCACACTTACATCTACGCCTTCGCGGCGCAGTTCTTCCATTACACGCTTGGTGCTCTGCTTGAGTTCTTGTGCCATGTCGTAAATACGAACTTTGTTACCTGGTATTTAATTTCCCTATGTTTATAATCTAGAAAACTATTTATTCTCTTCGCCCGAAATTTCTCCCGCGCCTTCTGTT
>JBPCRW010000098.1:0-11060 GCA_050996405.1 Pyrinomonadaceae bacterium
AAAATGCTCGAACTCGATCCGGCTTCAAAGGAATTGGTTGAAAACGCGCTCCAAAGAATCAAAACTGAAAAAGCTGAAACTGCCGATGATTCTAAAAAATCCGGCAAACCTGAAAATGAGTAAAAAATTTATAACTAATGCTGAGAATTCCGCTTTGTTCATTTACGCCGAAAAACATCAGACTTAGATTCAAGTAGTAAGTGCAACTTTTCGTAATTGCTCCTGTTCTTTGAAATAAACTTCATTTGGTGTTTGATAATTAAGAGTCTTGCGCGGACGATTGTTCAATTTATCCTCCACCAATTGAATGTCTTTATCTGTTATGGCAGCGAAATCTGTTTGTTTTGGGAAGAATTGACGAATCAAGCCGTTGGTATTTTCATTTAAGCCTCTTTCCCACGAGTGATACGGATTAGCAAAATAGAATCCGGCTTTGAGTGGTTTTTCGATTTCGGCAAACTCGGCAAATTCCCGCCCGTTATCGCTGCTCAAAGTGTGAACGGTTAAATCCGCTAACCGCTGACCGATGGCGACTTTGGTCAAATCGGCTCTTTTCCGCTCTAACTTGCTCATTCGCAGTAACTTGGCGCGGCGTTCAATCATTGTCACAATCGCTCCTTGATGAGCTTTGCCGATGATTGTATCGAGTTCCCAATCTCCGATCCGGCTTTTTTCTGCAACCACCGCAGGACGTTCGTCAATTCTTTTGATATTTTGCCGGACTCCTGTTTTGGAGTATTGCCCATACCGCCCGCGCTTTTTCTTCCGGCAACGCAATGCCTGATAAAGCGTTCCACCGCGCGATTTGTCCGCCACGATATATTGATAAATTCGTTCGGGCGAAACCTGTTCCTGTCCGTCAAGGCGACCACTGATTTGTTCAGGACTCCAGGCTTGATGGAGTTTTTCTTCGACTTGTTTCCAAGTTTCAGGGCTAATGCGTGGTTTGGCTTTGGCTCTTTTCCGCCTCTCGGCTTGTTCATCAGCAAACTTCGGGCGATAACCTTTTCCGGACAGATTGCGCCTCAGTTCCCGACCAATGGTTGATTTATCAAACCCGATCTCGTCGGCGATGGTGCTATTAGACCAACCGCTTTTTTGAAAGCGTAAATTTGGTATCGTTCATCAAGAGTAAGATGTTGGTATGTTTTCATGACAACTCTTTGATGAAAATTCAGGAGATAAAACTACTTTCGTCTTACTCTCCAATTTTTCATCAATGGTTGCACTTACTACTTGAATCTAAGTTTTATAAACAATAGAATTTATTTAAACAATAAAAATCCCGCCCATACGAATTTGCAACAATCAACTTTCAAGTTCAAAATATAACTTTTTCAAATTGCCCAAAATAAAATCTACAGTTTTTTATGTCTAAACAGATTAAAAATCTATGAACGTGATTCTTCCAAATTCAACCATCGGCGTTTTCGGCAGCGGTCAGCTTGGGCGAATGTTCGCCGTCGAAGCGCGCAAAATGGGCTATCGCGTTCATACATTTTCGCCTGACACGGACACGCCGACCGGTCAAATTGCCGACACGGAAATCACCGCCGAATATGAAGATTTGGACGCGGTGAAAGAGTTTGCGCGGAGCGTCGATGTCGTGACGTTTGAATTTGAAAACGTGCCGTCTGAAACGGTTGAAACCGCCGCGCGGTTCTCGCCAGTTTATCCGCGAGGCGAGATTCTGCATACGACGCAGAATCGTCTGCGCGAAAAAACTTTTCTAGCCGAAAACAATTTTCCGATTACGCCTTTTCATCACGTTAAAACGCTCGAAGATTTGCAAAACGCAACCGAAGAAATCGGCTTTCCGGGTGTTTTGAAAACTGCGGGTTTCGGTTATGACGGAAAGGGTCAGACGAAAATCGAAGCTGTCGAAAACATTGTGGCGGCGTTTGAAAATTTGCACAATCAGGAAGCGGTTTTGGAAAAATTCGTCGAATTTGAAAAGGAAATTTCGGTCGTCTGCGCGAGAGATAAAAGGGGAAATTTCGCGCATTACGGCGTGATTGAAAACGAACACGCGAATCATATTCTGGACATCTCTTTCGCGC
Organism: Pyrinomonadaceae bacterium; assembly: GCA_050996405.1. Classification (GTDB taxonomy): domain Bacteria; phylum Acidobacteriota; class Blastocatellia; order Pyrinomonadales; family Pyrinomonadaceae; genus JBPCRW01. The sequence continues at coordinate 2,061 of JBPCRW010000098.1, forward strand.
CCGCTTTTGTGTCAAAAAAAGTTTTCGATGAAGCAATTGAAATCGCGCGAAACGTCGCCGAAACTCTCGATTATGTCGGAACTTTGTGCGTCGAATTTTTCTTGACGCGCGACGAAAAGCTGCTCGTCAACGAACTCGCGCCGCGCCCGCATAATTCCGGTCATTTAACTTTCGATGCCTGCGTTACGTCGCAGTTTGAGCAGCAATTACGCGCCGTCTGCGGTTTGCCGCTCGGCTCGACGGAGTTTTATAAACCTGCGGCGATGGCAAATTTTTTGGGCGATGTGTGGCAAAAAGGAGAGCCGAAATGGGAAAATGCTTTAAAAATTCCAAACATTAAACTTCATCTTTACGGCAAACAGGAAGCGCGCGTCGGGCGCAAAATGGGACATCTGACGGCAGTCGCGGAAACGGTTAAAGAAGCAATCGAAAATGTTCGCCAAGCGCGTGAAAGTTTGTGAAATCACAATTGTTTTGCGGCGAAATGTTAATTGAAATATCCCGTCACCGTTTGCCGTGATTGCCAAAATCCTCGCCATTGTCTCCATAAAAATAAACAGTCTATCGAATCTGCTTATGTCTTTTCGGCATCAGCCGCGCCGGAATGCCGACCCAGTAAAAACCGTTGAGCAGCGACCATTTTAAAAAACGCCAGACGAACGAACGGTTTTCAAAACGTCGCGCCGAAGTCGTCACCGGCAGATTAATATGCACGAAACGCCCGCGCCGCCGCAGGCGTTTGGCAAAATCCAAATCTTCAAACATCGGAAACGGCTTGAAGCCTTTCATTTTTTGATATGTTTCGCGCCGCGCGAAAATCGCCGATTCGCCGTAGATAAAACCCGATTTTCGCAAGTTTGAATAAAGCCATGTCAGAAATCGCGCCCAGCGCGTATTTCCCGCAAACACCATTACAAAATTTCCGCCGACCACTTCCCTGTAACGCATCAAGGCTTTGATTTGCCTGCCGCTGCCCTGCACGGGGCGCGCGTCGGCGTGTATAAACCAGAAAATTTCGTGCGCGGCGTGTTTTGTTCCTTCGTGAAGTTGTTTGCCGCGATTGGCAACGCCGAAATTGACGAGCCGCAGATTTTTAATTTCTTTGAAATTCTCGACGATTTCCGTTGTTTTATCCGTGCTTCCGCCGTCAACAATTATCACTTCCGAAATGTTTTGCAGGCGCGCCAACGCTTCGAGCGTTTTTTTAATCGTTAGTTCTTCATTGAAAGTCGGGACAATAACGGAAATTTCCATACGGCTGAAAAAAGATTAACACAAACTTTTATTTCAAGAAATTTTTACCGGAAATAAAAAGAGCTTGACGAAACAGCGAAACTAATTTCATCAAGCTAATTTTTTATACAATCGAGATTTATCAACTCGCCAAAGCCTGAATCCGTAAGCCAAGCGGCGGTTTGAAACCGAAATGTTTATATGCGGCAGCCGTCGCCATTCGTCCGCGCGGCGTGCGATTGAGAAAACCGATTTGAATCAAATACGGCTCAATCACTTCCTCGATTGATTCGCGGTCTTCGCTGATTGAAGCCGAAATCGTGCCGACTCCGACGGGTCCGCCGTCAAATTTTTCGATGATTGTCGTCAATAGTTTTCTATCAATTTCGTCGAGTCCGAAACGGTCAACTTCCATTTCGTCCAAGCCTTTCTGCGCGATTGCGCCCGTGATTCTGCCGTCGCCTAAAATTTCCGCGTAATCACGCACGCGGCGCAGCAGACGATTGGCGATTCGCGGAGTTCCGCGCGAACGTTTTGCCAATTCGCTTGCACCCGTCGCTTCAATCTCGACTTTCAAAATCTCCGCCGAACGATGAATAATAAGTTCCAAATCCTTTTTCGGATAAAAATCCAGATGATTAACGATGCCGAAACGCCCGCGCAAAGGTGCGGAAATCATTCCCGCCCGCGTCGTCGCGCCGACCAATGTAAATTTCGGCAAATCCAGTTTCAGCGAACGTGCCGCCGTTCCCTGACCAATGATTATATCAAGCTGATAATCTTCCATCGCCGGATAAAGAACTTCTTCAATCTGCGGGCGCAGACGATGAATTTCGTCAACGAACAAAACGTCGCCTTCTTCCAAATTTGTCAGAATTCCAGCCAAATCACCCGCTTTTTCAACCGCCGGAGCGGTCACGGATTTTAAATTCGCGCCGAGTTCTTTGGCAATAATCATCGCCAGACTCGTTTTTCCCAATCCCGGCGGACCGAAAAATAAAGTGTGGTCTAAAGTTTCGCCGCGCCGCAAAGCAGCTTTCAAAAATATCTTTAAATTATTGACAATTTTCGCCTGTCCGATATATTCGTCCAGACTTTTCGGACGCAGGCTCGGTTCGCTCTGCACATCTTCCAGAGTTGCTTCGCCGATTTTTAAACCGCTTTGCCGGACAGAACTTTCTACTGCTTCTAATTGCATTCAAAACCTCTTTTTTAGTTTATTAAATTATATCAATCCGCGTTGCATTTGTGAAACAACACGGGCAAAAAAAATATAATCAATCGCAATTAAGCGACCAGTTTTAATTTCGCCTCACCATAAGTTTTCTGCTCGATTTCCTGCGGTTTAGCTTCGGCAACAAGCGGACGATTGAGCTTTCCAACCAGCCATCGGCGATAGATTTCAGCTTCTTCGAGTTTCCCCGTCCAGCGCGCTCGGTCGAGCATTGTCAGAGCCATTTCGAGCGCGTGATGCTGTCCGGCGCGGTCTTGTTTTTCTTCAAATCCGCGATAAATTTCTTCAAGGCTGCGAACGCTCCGACGCGCCGTAAATACGTTGCGAAAGCCGAGTTTCCCGACGAAATATTTTGAATAAACATTCATCGGATGCACGGTCGAAGTGTATAGGTCGAAATAGTTGTCAATCAAACCTTCTTTCTGCAAAACCGAACCGACATAACTCGGTTTCGCGCCCGTCAAAGCGACGATTGCTTCGATGTCGGTCGTGCCGGAATTATACAGCGAAATTATCATCTCCTTTTTGCTCTGAATCATTTCCTTTTCCTCAATTTCATTCCTCAATTTCAAAAAGATTCTGCACAGTTTCGGTAGTCATATTTTTATCTCCTTTTCCAGTATTATATCAGATGTTTCATTCGTGAAACAAGTTGCCTGAAAACAAAAATTTATTGAATAAGTTTGGAAAGTTAATGCATTTGATTTCAATAGCTTAGCCAGCATCGAAAACAAGTTTTACGGGTCTCTGAAGAATACGTTATACTCAAATAAAACGGGACGAAAAAGGGTTGCTTTATTCAATGAAAACAGAGCGAAAAACGACAAAATTTGATATGGCGATTGCCAGACAAAAAATCGAGCAGGGAAAGCGCGGAAAATGGTGGCGCAAAACCGGCGGAAAGACTTCGGGTTTTAAGTATTCGGACAAAAATGAAAAGATTATTTCCGACGAGCGAGATTTGGAGAGAATTAAATCGCTGGCGATTCCGCCCGCCTGGAAATACGTGCGGATTTCGCCTCTCGCAAGCAGCAGTTTGCAGGCGATTGGAATGGATACGACCGGCAGAATTCAGTATTTATACAACCCAAAATTTGCGGAAAAGCAGCAGCAGAAAAAATTCTCGAAAATCGAAAAATTCGGCGATTATCTTCCGAAGTTGAGAAAATTGACGAATGAAAATATCGCGCTCGAAGGTTTTCCGCGCGAAAAAGTTTTAGCCGTCATGATGCGCCTGATAAATTCGCTGTATATTCGCGTCGGCACGGAAAAATCGGTCAAGCAGTATAAAACTTACGGCATCACAACTCTGCAAAACCGCCATCTCGAAATCGGTCGCAAGGGACAATTGGTTTTCAGTTTCGTCGGCAAGCATCACATCAAACACCGCAAAGTTTTGGTTGACGAAGAACTGGCGGCGATTATGCGTGATTTGAAATCGCTCGGCGGCGCGCGCAAACTTTTTCATTATCTGGACGAGAACGGCAAACCGCACGACATCAAGCCGCGCGACCTCAACGAATATCTAAAAACGGCAACCGCGCCGGAATTTTCCGCCAAAGATTTTCGCACGTGGGGCGGAACGCTGCTTGCGGCGGTCGAACTGGCGGAAATCGGCGCGGCGAAAGAAGAAAAACAGTTACAGAAAAATATCTGCAAAGCCGTCAAACGGGTGGCGGAAAAACTCGGTAATACACCGACCGTCTGCCGCGCTTCGTATATTCATCCGGCGGTTTTAAAATCCTACGAATCCAGGATTACGCTGGACGAATTCAGCCCGCGTAAATTCCGACGCGCAAAACGGATTGAGAATGATTACGAACTTGAGGAAAAGGCTCTGATGAAACTTTTTCAAAATGATTGTGATTCAAAGCAGAGTTGAAGGATGAGGCAGAAGCCCGCGCGTAAGCAAGGGCGGAAATTTCACGTTTCCCGCTCTTGCTTATGCGCGGGCTTCTGCCAAATATTCGCCGCAAAAAGCCAAATCCGCGCGTCCTGTAATCAGCATTTCGCCATCTTCGCGCCAGACGGCTTCGGTCATGCCGCCGACGGCGTGAACCGAAACTTGCCCGCGCAGATTTTCACGTTGCAAATGCGCGACCGCCGCCGCAATCGAGCAAGTCCCAGACGAAGAAGTTTCGCCCGCGCCGCGTTCCCAAATGCGAATTCCGATGTTTTCGGCATCAATCGTTTTGACGAACGTGACGTTCGTTCTTTCGGGAAAAACTTCGGTCGCGCGTTCGATTGCGCGTCCGATTTTCCGCCAATTCCACGCCTCAAAATCTTCAACGAAAACGCACACAACCGGATTGCCGACATCAACGAAAAATAATCCGCAAATTCCGCCGATTTCAGGCAGCACGAGTGAAAATGAATTTGCATCGATTCTAATTGTTTCCGACAAAGGACTTTTCGGTAACTCGAATTTCGGCTTGCCGAGTTCGGCGCGAAACCAGTAAGTTAAATTTTCCTGTTTCAGCAATTCATAATTTTTTAAACCGCTAATGGTTTGCAGCCGCAAATTCCGCGCGTCCCAGAGTTTTTTGTAATAAAGATACGCGACGGCGCATCGAGTTCCGTTGCCCGAAAAACTCGCTTCGCTGCCGTCGGAATTAATGATTCGGCACGAATAATCCGCCGGTTCGTTTAATAATTTTTCCAAAACGGCGATGCCGTCCCCGCCGATTCCCGTATTGCGATTGCAGACTCTCGCGGCAAAATCAAGCGCGTCGGAAACGTCTTTTAATTCTTCCGCTTCAAAGATAATGTAATCGTTGCCGAAGCCGTGAAATTTACAGAAATTGATTGCCATAAATAGTTTTAAAATAGCCACAAAAAATCACAAAAGACACAAAAATTTTAATTCTTATTTTGTGTTTTCTGTGATTTTTTGTGGCTATCTCTTTTCAAAAATTTTTGTGTTCCTGTATTTCAATTCGATTTTCCATTGAAATTTGCCAGCATCACGACGATTTCGTCAATCGTTGAAGTTCGCAGGCGGCTTTCGGGAAGGTCGTTGACGAGAAACGAAACCGCGAGCCGTTCGCCGGAAGCGGTCGTCATATAACCGCTTAAAGCCGAAACTTGGTCAATCGTTCCCGTCTTGCCGCGCAAGTTTCCGGCGGCAGGCGTTCCGACAAAACGATTTTTCAAAGTTCCGTCAACGCCCGCGATTGTCAGCGCGTCGCGCCAGCTTTGCGCGTATGGTCGCGCATTCATATACGAATAAAGCTGCGTGACGGCGGCGGGCGTTATCAAATCGTGGCGCGACAAACCACAGCCGTCGTATTGCAAAACGCTGCCCGGCGCGATTCCGGCTTGCGTCAAAAAATTCTGCACGACTTCTAAGCCTTTGTCTTCGCTCGTTTTTTTCGGGTCGGTTTTATCGCCCGTTTGCTCGCCAACGGCGCGTAAAATCAATTCGGTGTAAAGATTCTGGCTCGGCTTCATCGTTTTCGCCGCGATGATGCTGAACGGCACGGATTCGAGCCGCGTGATTTCGACGGGCGGAAGCTGCGTCGAAATTCCTAAATTTGTTTTCTCTCTTGCGTTTATGACTTTGGTTTGCCCTGCAATCGTCACGCCTTTTTGTTCAAGCAGTTGCCGTAAAATCGAAACGAAAACATTTGCCGGACGATACGCTGCTACTTCCGTTTGATATTTTTCGAGATTCATCGGAATCGTTCCCGAAAGTTCCAAAACGTTTGAGCCGAGTTTTCTGTAAATTGAAATTTCGCGTTTTGTTCCCGCCGCTTCCGTCGTCACGCGATTCATCAAAATCATTCCGTAAGCGTTCGGCAAAATCTGCGCCGAAGCGATTGCGCCGACGCTTGCGCCCGGACGAATAATCAAATCGAGCGCGTTGTCGTTGATGGTCAAAGCCGAAACTTCCGCGCCGTAATACCACTGCAAATCGTCCCATTCCCAGGTCGAAGGAATCGCGTCGGAATTAAAATAACTTTCGTCGCCGATTAAATCTCCTTCAACTCTTTTCACGCCCGCCGCGACGATTTTTTGCGCGAGCGCGTCCATCCCTTTATAATAATCGCCGTCGTTAAAAGCGGTCGAAATACTTGGGTCGCCGCGCCCGTAGATTGTTAGATTGCCGTGAATCACGCCGCCAGCGTCCGGCATCGTCGGAGCATAGACGCTCGTCACAAAACGAAAATTCGGCGTAAGGCGTTCAAACGCCGTCGAAACGGTAAAATTTTTCATATTCGAGGCGGGCATAAAATACTTTTCCGAGTTGTTTTCAAACAAAACTTTGCCCGTGTCGAGCGAGACGATTTTCACGCCGACCTGCCCGCGCATCAGTTGCGGGCGCGCCAAAACCGCGCGAATTTTGTTTTGCAATTCCGGCAGAGTTTGGATGGGAACGGGTGTCGGTGTTGTCGTCGGAGTCGGAACGGGCGTTGGCGTAAAAGTCGGCTGCGGAGTCGGCGTTTGCTTTGGAAACAAAGTAGTTCCCGGCGTTGGAGTCGGTTTGACAATAACGCGGTTGCGCTGCGTTTCCTGCGCCGTCGCCGAAACGAAATTTATTCCGAAGCCGAGCAGAACAAAAGTTAAAATTCCGGTAAGTTCGATTCGTCTAATTGTTTTTTTCATTGTCTTTCTGAAGTTTGATTTACAAATAAGAGTTTCGTTATCTTTGCGTTTCGCGTCAAGCGAAAAATAAAAAAGCTGTCTGGAAAAATCCGACAGCCTTTTTCAAAAACCTGAAAAACGAATTATTTTTTGCCGAGCAGAATGTCTATGTCGCTCTGCGGAACTTGCAGATTGAGCATCACTTCGCTGCCCGCCCGCGTAATCTTCGCGTTTTCCGCCATTCGCGCATAAACTGCTTTATCATTTCCGCGCATTCCGCCAAGCACACTTTTACCAAGCATTTGCAAGCCCGAAACGGTCGATTCCAAATCTTCGGCTTGCTGCGCGGTGGCGGTTTTCGCCGTCACCGAAACAATTGCTTTTCCATCATTCACGTCCATCGAACCGAATAATTGCCGGATTGAATTGATATTTTTTCCGATTTCGTCCGTTTCCGTCATATTCAAAAAACTTGCCAAATCGGGCGGCACGTTTCCGCCGAAACTTATAACGGCGTTCGGATTTCGATTCGCTAACGCCAAAATTTCCTGTCCGACGCGCGGCTTGCTTTCCAGAGTTTCGCGCACCCGCGCCGGCGTTCCAAAAGCTAACGTATTAGCGTCAAGCGCAGTAATTGCCATTTCACTCGAAAGAATTTTATCGAAATTTACAACAACTCCGAGACCAGGCAGAGAGATATTCGGTATAGATAAATTAGGAGCGATTTCCTTTGGCGTGAATATGTAAATCGTTTTCGCACCGACTTTTTCTTCGCGGAATTTGTCTTTGGCGACGAGTTTCATCGCTGCCAGCAGCGCGTTAGCATCATACTTTCCGCGCGCCAAAGCAACCGGCTGTAAATCAACATTTTTCGGCGCGTTTTGTTGATATTTCAAACCGACGGCGATTCGTTCAAACTGCCGCAAGTCAATGCCGGTCTGCATTTTTATTTCGTCAATTTTGGCGTTGATTTCAGCCAGCATCTGCGGCTTAGAGTTCAAAATCTGCGGTAGCGCAACGCTCATCAAACGCTGCAAATCTATGTTTACGACCATATCGGAAACAGGCAGTTTTGCAGACAGTTGATTATTTTGCCGCGCCGTTTTTTTAATTTTTTTCGTTCCGGCAAATGAAACGACCGCTAAACTTAACAAAACGGCGGTTATCGCCAAAAAGCTAAAAAATTTTCTGTTCATTAAAACCTCAAATGGAAAATTAGACTCGGAAACTAGATGAAGCGCGGCGGGTGAACGTTGGCTGACAATTTCGGGTCAGAACCACCTGCGTAAGCGGACGGGTAATCGCGTTAACAACCCGCCCGCTTACGCAGGCGATTCTGACTTGTTTTTGACGACTTCAAATTCAAACCGAATCTCTTTGCCGCGAAAGATATTGCTCAAATAATGCTCCCAGAATTTTCGCGTGAAGCGGAATTTCGGATTTCGCTGGTCGAGATTAACCAGAAATTCGATTCCGAAGGCGCGCCATAAATTCAGCAGCGAAACGTAAGTGCGAACGGGTTTCAGATGAACGTCCGTGTAAAAAGAAAAATTCTGGCGGTCTGGAATAAAAACATGGAACGAATAGGAATTGAGATGATTGCGATGCGTCGGGTCGTTTGCCCAATCGGGGTTCGTGTAGTGCGGCGCGAGAAGTTTGATGCGTCCGCCGTTTTTGGTGATGCGGTAAAGTTCCGTAACGAAAGCCATCACGTCGGGAATGTGTTCGACGACGTGATTTGACACCACCAAATCGAATTCGTCGTCGGCAAACGGATACGGCGTTTGACCGAGGTCGTGAATCACGTCCGCGCCGGTTCGCGGATTGTTGTCCAATCCGATTGCGCCGTCGTGTTTGTTTGTGCCGCAGCCGACATCGAGAATCTTCATTCTAGTGGTGGGGCGGGGAGGGGGGGAGGGGGGGGGGAGAGAAGCGAAAAGCAAACCCCA
>JBPCRW010000039.1:0-6022 GCA_050996405.1 Pyrinomonadaceae bacterium
GCGGCGAGCAGTTTGGATCGTGAAAAGCTCTGGGAAGTTTTGGAAGAGGAATTTAAGGATTAAATTCCAAAAAATCAAAATGATGAACAAGGGCTGCTCGATAAAATTTAGTTTGATTTTGCTGTTGGCATTGTGCGTTCCGGCATTCGGGAAAACCGTCTCCGATGATGCCGCGCAGCTTCGCTGGTTGGTCGCCGGAGCGTTTCAATCTCAGGGAAGCAATGCGCTTTTCAAAGATTATCTCGCGCCGCAAAACGAAACGAATTTACGGGCAAAAACGAGCAAAGCGGCAGGCAAAAACTCTTTGGGAATTGTGCGCTGGCAGGAAGCAGATAAAACTGAAGACGGCGCGATTGATTTTTCAAAAATGTTTCCGAACGAGAAAAGCGCCGTTGTCTATGCTTACGCGGAAATCAACGCGCCGACCGCGCAAACTCTCGCGGCGACAATCGGAAGCGGAAACAATATCCAGGTTCGTCTAAACGGCGAAATCGTTCTGGAAAGCCGCCTTTCCCGCAAGCCCGAAGCCGACAAAGACACTCTCGTTTTGCCCTTGCGAAAAGGTTTAAACACGATTCTGGTCAAAATGGAAGGCGGCGGCAACGATTGGAAACTCTGGTGGACGACGCATCAGCCGACCGGCAAATTATTCGTCAATCAGCACAACACAATCATTCCCGACTTTCGAGTAAATGAAGCGGTTTCGGCGTGGGGACAAATCGAAATCGCCAACGCGAGCGGCGAGCAATTGAAAAATGTCACAATCGAGGCGGTCGGCGACGATTTGATTTTGCCGAGCCGTTCCGAAGCGATTTCGCTGAAACCCGCAGAAATCCGGCGCGTTCCGGTTTGGATCAGCGCGAAACGGTCGGCAAATCAAACGGACGAAAAACCGATTCGCCTGCGCGTCGCGGCAGGCGGCGCGGAGCAGTTTATCGAGTTCAAGCCGCGCGTCAGAGAAGCTGACGGCTATTTTGTCACGACATATCGTTCCGCCGTTGACAGTTCGGTGCAGCCTTTTTCCGTTCTGCTGCCCGCTTCCTTTAATCCCGAAAAAACCTATCCGTTGATTCTCCTGCTGCACAGAGCGCACGTTACCGACTGGGCGCAAAATATCATTTCTTACGACGCGAAGGACTGGGCGATTCAAGTTGCCGTTCACGACCGGGGAAACAATCGTTACCGCGACATCGGCGAGGTTGACATTGACGAGGTTTTGCGAGAAGTAAAACGCCGCTACCGGATTGACGACGAAAAAATTTATCTCGCCGGGCATTCGATGGGCGGTTACGGGACTTGGTGGCAGGCGACGCGGCGACCCGATATGTGGGCTTCTATCTCGCCGCAGGCGGGTTACACGGATTACACGCTTTATCTGCGCGGCGAGAGTGCTAAAACGCAAAATCCGTTTCAAAAACGTCTGCTCGAAAGCTGGAGTCCGCTTAATTTCGCGGAAAATCTGCTGCACGTTCCCGCCTTTGTCGTTCACGGCGCAAAAGACGACAACGTTTCGGTCGAACACAGCCGGAAAATGACGGCGCGGCTTCGGGAACTAGGTTACAAATTCGACTATTACGAAAACCCCGAAGGCGGTCACTGGTGGGGACCGCGCGGAAAAAATTACGGGGTAGAGGTTGCTGACAGTCCGAAGATTTGGCAGTTTTTGCGGCAGACAAAGCAACGCGCCGACGCGCCCCGAAAGGTGATTTACAAAACCGACACGCTGCATTACAACAAAGCCTATTGGGTAACGATTGACGAACTCGAAAAGGCGAATCAAATGTCGCTTTTGCAAGCCGAAATCGCCGCGCCGAACCAAATTTCCGTCCGGGCGGAAAATATCAAACAATTTACGCTCGATTTAAACGAAAAGCTAGTCGAAACCAACCAGCCCGTAACGATAAAAATCAATAATCAAACGGCGTTTCAAGGCGCGTTGCCGTCTTCAAAACGTCTGACCTTGCGGCTTGAAACGGGCGGCTTTCTTCAGATTTTGAAAAAGAACGAAAACCGGGAAACGACGCTTGCCGCCGAATTGGATTCAAGCGGGCGGGCAGCGCGATTTTTCGAGCGCGAAAATCCGCCTCTGCAAAAAACGCCGGAAATTTACGGCAGAATCAGCGACGCATTCAACAAGCCCTTTCTGTTCGTCGTCGGCACGAAAGGAAACGATGCGAAATCAATCGCCTTGAATAAAGCGGCAGAACGAGCCGCCGCAAGTCTCGCCCGCGAATGGATGATGCGAGCCGATGGCATCGCGGAAATCAAACGCGATGTTGACGTAACCGCCGCCGACATCAATTCGCGCAACCTGATTTTGTTCGGCAGCGCGAACACCAACGCGATTATCGCCGAAATAAACCCAAAACTCCCCATCAAATTTAACGGCGCAGGTTTAATCGCCAACGGGCAAAGAATCGTCGGCGAAGATTTAGGAATGGTTCTGATTGCGCCGAATCCTTTGCAGAAGAATCGCTATGCGGTCGTGGTCGGCGGCACAACACCGAAAAGTTTTGAAACGGCTTCGCGGCTTAATTTCAACGAGCTGCCCGATTTCGTAATTTTCGACCGGCGCACGCTGGCGGGCGAAAGACAGGATTTTGTCGGCGGCGGATTTTTCAACAAATTTTGGCAACTAGATGATATGAGCCAGATCGGGCGCGACAAATAAAAGATATGGACAAGCGGCAATTATTTATTTTTGCGAAAAAAAATTCTTTGCGATTTATTTTTTTGTGCGCGTTGTCGGCATGTGCGGTTTTCGCGCAGACTCCAAACATTTTGCTCGAAAATTACGTTTTGCACGAAGATTTTCAGGGCGACGGGCTTGGGCAGTTTGCCAATTATCCGCCCGCGCAGGATGTCGGTTACGAGCCTTCGATAACGCCGACCTCGGATTTCGACGCGCCCGGCGGACGCGCTCTGATGCGCGTCGTCAAACCTAACCGCGATGGCGCGATGCGGTTAGGTTTTATCAGGCAGACGTTTTTGCGGGCGGATGACGGGGCGAAAATTTCTTTCGCCTATTATTTGAATCACGCCGACGCGAATGACCAAATCGAAATCGGTCTGGCGGGAGGCGACGGCTGCCGTTACACGAAAGAAATTCCCGCGAAAACGGGCGGCTGGACGAAGGCGGAAATCGCTCTCACGGATTTTCGCTGCGAAGCAAATAAGACGCTGAAAAACGGCACCGGCATCGAAGCGTTTTACATCGTCGCCGACCTGAAACGCGCCGACGCGGACATCACTTATCGTTTTATCATTGACGATGTTGCTTTGCAGGCAAAGCGGGCGGCGCGTTTCGACGTGCGCGAGCCGCAAACCGTCAGAATCGAATCGCAAGACGCGACGGTGAGCGCGAAAAGCTATGTCGCGGGCGACCGCATTTCGCTCGCGGCTTTCCTTTCCACCAGACTCAAAAACGCCGTTGCCGCGATTGAAAATCAAGACGGCAAAATTATCGCTTCGCAGCCGCTTTTCGACGACGGGACGCACGGCGACGAGCGCGGCGGAGACGGCGTTTGGTCAAATAATTCGATTTACATTCTGCAAAAAAATGACCCGCCGGGCGTTTGGAAAATTAAGCTGCAAGGCGCAACTGCGGGCGGCGAAAGCGTTTTGACCGAGATTCGTTTTATTCACCGCCCGGCGGAAAGACTCGCGCATCCGCGTCTTTATTTCGACGCGGGCGATAAACAGACGCTCGTCTCCCGAACGCAAAACCCGAAAACCGCCGGGTTGTGGAAGGAAATTTTAGAGACGGCAAAAACGCGCCGCGCCGGTGATGTTTCCCGCGCCGGTAAAGTTTTTGAAATGCTTGACGAGCAATACCTGCTCCCTTCGCTTACAGGATATTTCGACGCGCTCAGTCAGGCGTATTTGCGAATCGAATACAATGCGCTGGCGGCTTATCTGACGAATGACGCGCAAGCGCGCGAGTCGGCGAAAAAGGCTCTCTTGGACGTTTCACGCTGGAGTCGCTGGGAGCCGCCCTGGTTCACGGCGCACGGTCAGCACACATATTATCCGGCGGGACAACTCGCGGCGCAAGTCGCCTTCGGTTATGACTTACTTTACGACGATTTGACCGAAGCGGAACGTGTCCAAGTGCGCCGCGCGCTCATCGAAAAGGCGATTATTCCGGCTTATAAGGAATACGTTTTGGACAATCGCGTGATGGCGAACACGAGCAACTGGATTGCACACACCGTCGGCGGCGCGTTAATCGCGTCGGCGGCAATCGCGGGCGACGTTACCGGCGATGAAGCGGGCGGAAAATTTGACGTTTATCTGAACGGGCTGCTGCTCAAATTTGAGAGACATCTGGCGGCAAGTTATCTGGCGGACGGAAGCTACGGCGAGGGAATCAGCTATCAGGAGTTCGATTTGGAAACGACCGCGCCCGCGCTCGTCGCGCTTCGTCGCGTTTTCGGCATTGATTACAGGGACAAAACCCGCGTCAAGGATTCGCTCGCCTACCCGCTTTACACTTTCGCGCAGCCCGTCGAAGGCAGTCTCGATATGGGCGATTCGCACCCGCCGTCGGCACGCACGATTGCGCCGCTCGTCGCCGAATCAAAAGATGCGACGCTGCGCTGGTTTTACGAGCAGTTTCCGCATAATTCCGTCGCCGATTTTATTTTCTTTGACGATGCTATCGCGCCGAAACCGCCGTCGCTTCCTTCGTCGCGCATTTTTCGGAACAAGGGCAACGCCGTCTTTCGCACGGGCTGGGGCAAGGACGATTCTGTTTTTCTCTTTCGCGCCGGAGCGAATTTCAATCACAATCACGCCGATCAAGGCGCGTTTTTGCTGACCGCTTTCGGCGAGCCTCTGATTACCGAAGCCGGTTGGTCGGATTATTACAAAGACCCGTATTACGCGACGTTTTTCACGCAAGCCATCGGACACAACACGATTTTGGTTGACGGCGACCCGGAAAGCCAAACGATTCCCGACACGCCGCAATTCAAGGCTCTCGACGATTACCCGCGCGTTACTGATGCAATCACAAGCGAATTTTTCGACGGCGTGAGCAGCGAGTTGTCTTCCGTTTATAAAAATCGGCTGGAGCGTTATGCGAGGCGCATTGCGTTTGTCAAACCGTATTATTTTGTCGTCTTTGACGATTTGAAGGCGCGCGGAAATCCCCGAACATTTGATTTCTTGCTGCATCTGCCGAATCGCGCGGGCATAGAGACCGAAGGCGCGGCGGCGATTTACAACGGCGAAAAAGCGTCGCTCGGCGTTCAGTTTTTCTCGCCGGACGATGCGAAATTGAGCGTTGAAAACGGGCGCATTCCGTATCCGGTTTTTTCGACGCGAACGCCCGCCGAAGCACCGCCGCAACCCGCGTATCTCGATTTCAAAACTATTAAGCCGTTGAGAGAAACACAGTTTTTGACCGCGCTTGTTCCTGCCAGAACCGAAAGCGCGGCGCGTGAGTTAATCAACGGAATGACCGAACTCGCGGGCGAAAATCTAAAAGGCATTCGCGCCCGTCGCGGCGATGAAACCGATTTTGTGATGTTCCGCATGGGCGCGGGAAACGCGGCGATGCGACAGGGTGAATGGTCGGCGGATGCGTCGGTTTTGACGGTGACGACAAGCGGCGACAGTCTAAAAATGTTCGCTGTTCAAAACGGGCGCGTCCTGCGGCGCGGCAGTCAGATTTTATTTTCGAGCGATTCTCCGACGAGTGCCGCCGTCAATTACGACGCGAATCAAATCGAGGCAATTTGCAACACGGACGCGGCGGCGAAAATCGTTTTATTTTCCGGCAAAAATCCAGTCCGCGTTCTGCTCGACGGCAGGGAATTAGGCGCGAATGCGTTTAGTTTTAATCGCGCCAACGGCACGATTTCAATCGACGTTCCGGCGGGACGGCATGAGATTAAAATTATTTTATGATGATGCGAGTATCTAAATTAGCGGTTTTACTGCTTTGTCTGTTGTCGCAAATCGGAAACGTTGCGGCGCAAACGAACGCGCCGCGAAAGTTTCAGGGTTTTCTGGGGAC
>JBPCRW010000065.1:0-50992 GCA_050996405.1 Pyrinomonadaceae bacterium
GGACTCGAACCCCTAACTTCCTCCTTGTAAGGGAGGCTGTCTACCAATTGACGTACATGCCCGAAATCTATTCGGCTAAAACTTTTACTAACGGCACGCGGGCTGCCCAAGTTTTTTGTCAAAAAAATTCGCTGTTTCTCGTCGAACAGCGAATTTTCATCCTACGAAAACTGCTCGAAACTGTCAAGCGGCGCGAAAGTTAAATTTACTCCGCCGTTCTTTTCTGAAGACGCGGTTTTCCCTTTAGAGGTTCTCCATTTTGCGTTCTATCATAATTTAAAATTGTTCCGCCGAAGCCGACGGCAAAGCCTTTTTGCCCGACAAACACCACTCTTTCGAGTTTGTGCGTGATGCCCGTTTCTTCGGCATTCCAGATGTTTCCGGCAGTCGTCGTATGAAGAATTGTGCCGTCGTCGCCGGTTGCCCAGCCTTCCGCCGTGTTGATAAAAAAAATGTCCGACAGATTTTTCGAGATGTTTGAATTCTGCTCGTGCCAGAATTTTCCGCCGTTGTTGGTAAAAAGAATTTTGCCTGACGCGCCGACCGTCCAGCCGATTCTTTGATTGATGAAAAAAATCGAGTTTAATTTTCCAATGTTTCCGCCTGAAACTGCCGCCGGATTCCAGCTTAAACCGTCGTCTTCGGTGAAAAGAATCGTGCCGCCGCCGCCGACCAGCGCGCCGTGCGTATTATCCGCAAATTTTCCGTCGAGCATTAAATAGCGAACGGGCAGAGACGTTTTTTTCCAAATCTTTTTGTCGTCCGTCATCGCCCAAATCGCGCCCGCTTCGCCGACCGCGAAACCGTTTCCGTCTTTAGAAAAAAAGAAGCGCGTGATTCTTTCGCGGCTTTCGCCCGTCACCGTAATTTTTTCCCAAGTTTCGCCGCCGTCCGAAGTTTTTAGTAAATATGAAGGCGAAAATTCTCCGCCGCCGTAGATGTCGCGCTCGCAGAGCAGCCAGCCGTTTTGCGCGTCGGAAAAATAAACGTCGCGGAGATTGTCTTCGGTAAATTTTTTCGTCTGTTTCCAAGTCAAACCGCCGTCCGAGGTTTTCAAAAAAGTTCCGTTGCTCCCCGTTATCCAGCCCTGCTTTTCATTGACAAAATAAATCGAATGCAGCCACGCGAAAGTTCCCGAATTTTGTTTCGTCCAGGCGGCGTTCGCCGTTTGCAGAAAAACGAAACACAAAAGCAGGACTGATATTTTTTTGATTGAAATCATTTTCGAGAGTGAGCGGTGAGCAGTAAGTGGTGAGCAGAGCAGATTTTGCTGCTTACCGCTCACCGCTTATTGCTCATTTTTAAAAAGGACTGCCGAACAATAAACGCACGATGCTGGCTTTCGACAAAACATCGAATACCGTCGTCATATTTAATTGAAAACCTTTGTCGGCGACAAAAACCTGGTCGCCCGCCTGAAGTTCAATCATCGGTGCTTTGCCGCGTTCGATGGCTTCAAGATTAACCAATTGCGAAGTCAGATTTCCTTTCGGGTCGTAGCGATAAAGCACGACTTTTTTCTGATTGCCTTCTTTGGTGATGCCGCCCGCTTCGACAATTGCTTCGTAAATTGTCATCCGGCGTTCCATCACGCGCACGCCCGGCGCGGTGACTTTGCCTAAAACGCTGTAACGCACCGACATCGCTTTATCAAGCGTGACGGTGACATTCGGGTCAATAATATATTCGTTGAGCTTGGATTTTATTTCGTCTTCGACTTCTTCAATCGTTCGCCCTGCGACAAACACGCCGCCTTTGATAAGCGGATAGGAAATTTTCCCCGTCGGCGGAACGGTGATATTCGATTTGCAGTAATTCGGACATTGCCCGAAAACTTCGACGCTGATAACGTCGGTCGGACCGAGCGTGTATTTGTCGAGATAATTTTTGTAATACGGCAGAATTTCCTTTTCTTCTTTGGTCGCATCCGGCAACGCGGTTTGGGCGGAAATTGTTTTCGGCGCAGGCTTAGCGTCGTCTTTTTTATCTTCCTGTGCCGGTGTCGGCGTGGGCAATGTTTCCGGCGCGAGTTTAGGTTCTGCTTCGGTTGAATTTTCCTTTGTTTTAGTTTCCGTTTCGACTTTTGATAATTGCTCGCGCGGCTGCGGTGACGGCGAAGTTTCCTGCGCTGCAATCGCCGAGGCGAAAATTAAAATCAATGCGATATAGTGAATTAAATTTACTGCTTTCATTTTTCCAACTCCGTCATCAAATAAAAATACTTATTCGGCGATTTTATCCAATTTTTATCAAGCGAACATTAAAAAATTTTGCCTTTTTACTTTTGCCTTCCGAATTATCTTCCGCCTTTGCCGAACAGAACGGTTTTGACGGTTTCAAAAACGATTATCAAATCGAGCGCGAGCGTCTGATTTTTGATGTAATACAAATCGTATTGCAGTTTTTGTTTTGCATCTTCGACCGACGCGCCGTATGGATATTTTATCTGCGCCCAGCCCGTCAAACCAGGCGCGGTCAAATGGCGATGCTCGTAAAACGGAATTTCTTCCGCAAGTTGCGAAACAAAGTGCGGGCGTTCCGGTCGCGGTCCGACAAAGCTCATCTCGCCTTTGATGATATTCCAGAACTGCGGAATTTCGTCCACGCGAATTTTGCGAATCACGCGCCCGACGCGCGTCGTGCGGTCGTCCGTTGAGGTCGCCCAGACGGGTTTGCCGTCGGCTTCGGCATCGGTTTTCATCGAACGAAATTTAATTACTTGAATGACGCGCCCATTTTTACCGACTCTTTCCTGCCTATAAAAAACCGAACCTTTTGAATCGAGTTTAATTAAAATTGCAGTCAGCAGAGCAATGGGCAGCGAAACAATTAAACCGACGACCGCCAGAGTTCGATGAATGACTTCACGAAACATTGTTTTGAGGCGCGTGTCGCGCCCGCGTCCGGCAAAAATCAGCCACGAAGGGCGCAACATATCGAGATGAACCTGTCCGGTAATGCGTTCATAGAATGAAGTGCATTCTTCGATTGAAACGCCGCCCGCCAGACTCATCTGCAAAAGCTGTTCGGTTGGAAAAGAGCCGCGCCGCTCGCGGACGGCAATAACCAGATGGTCAATTTTTTCCCGTTTGACGATTTGTTCGAGTTCGTCGGTCGTGCCGAGAACGCGGGCGCGCGGCAGGCTAAGTTTGACGGGCTTTTCATCTTCCGCCACAAAACCGACAATTCGATAACCTGCGTCGCGCCTTTCCCAGACCGCCTGCGCCGTATCAATCGCCGCCCGTCCCGAACCGACAATCAAAACCTTTTCGCCGATGTCCGGATGTCCGGTCAAATAATGAATCGCCACGCGCCACGCCAGCAGCAAAGTCAGCGTAATAATTACCGAATAGACAGAAGTTCCGCGCCCGATGAGCAGCGGCGGAACGAAATAAAAAAGCAGCGCGAGCAACGCCCAGGCAATTCCAATCGCCTGAATCAATCGCAAAAATAATTCGCGGCGATGTCCCATTACCGTATAGTCGTAAAGGTCGTAGAAATACAAAATCAGCAGACAGACGAGCGTTGCCAGCGTGACTTTCAGCCAGCCGTTATTTTCGTTGAGTTGAAATTCAGTTCCGTTAAATCCGAGCCGCAAACACAGAGCAAGAACGATCCCGCCGTAGATGATGGCGGCATCGGCGAAAAGCAATCCGATTGTTCGGAAACTGAAACTTCTTCCACTCATTTTTTTCAATTACGAACTACGAATTGAAAGAAAAAACCATTCGTAATTTGAAATTCGTAATTTAATCTTTGATTTGCTTGTTGTAATAACCGTAATTGTAATGGCTCTCGTCCATTACATCTTCCGATTGGTTTAAAATCGCGCCGAGTATTCTGTCGCGCGGCAGCGTTTCCAGCACGCGCTCGACTTCCGCGTAACGGGTTCGGTTGGCGCGCACGACGAGCAGCGCGCCGTCGGCGTGATTTATCAAAACTGCCGCATCCGTGAAAATTCCGAGCGGCGGCGCGTCAATAATCACGTAGTCGAACATCTCGCGCGCTTCGCGTAAAATTTCCTTAAATTTCGGACCGGAAATCAGTTCGGCGACATCCGCGCGGGCTTCGCCGCCCGCCAAAAGATGCAGTCCAGCGGGTTCGAGTTTGATAATGGATTCTTTTAAAGTCGCTCTGCCCGCTAAAATTTCCGAAAGTCCTTTTTCGGTTTCGATGCCGAGATAATCCGCTAAACTCGGCATCCGTAAATCGCTGTCAATAATCAGGGCGCGAACGCCGTCGGTCTGCGCCAAGAGCCACGATAAATTCAGCGCGGTGACGGATTTTCCTTCCGACGGTCCGATGCTGGCGACGACGATTGACTGCAATTTCTGCTTCTGGCTTTTTTGCAGAACGCGCGTCCGCAGGCTGCGGTATTCCTCGCAGTAATTTGAATGCGGCGAAGTGATTGCCACCAGACGTGGCTCGACGCGCTCCGGGTCAACATTCCAACTGATAAAATCAGGCAGATGTTTTTCGCCGATGCGCGCCGCGCCGACAGCGTTCAAAGTTGCCCCAGCAGTAATTTCCGTCTTTTTTTCAGGGAGTGCCATCCCGACAAAAGAATCAGACTGCTCATTGAACGCTGAAACGGGAGTTCCGATTTTCAAATCTTTTTTGATAAATAATTCGGGCGGACGATTGACGCGCCGCGCCGTTTTTTCAAAAGGCACGACGTTGACCGATGCCTTTTCGCCGTCACGATTTTCTTCCGATTGTTTTTTCTGCAACGCTTTTAGAATACTCATAAATGCTCCGCATTTAGTCTAGAGTCCATAGTCCATAGTCGAAATCTTTAAAGCCAACTGAAGACTTTGGACTTTAGACTCTGGACTCTAGACTTTTTAGTAATATCTGGCTTCGCCGATTTCGAGATTTATTTCGTCTTCAGATTCGTCAAACGATTGGCGATTGCCGCCGGAAGCGTTTGATTGAAACGGTTTGACATTCGATTTTTGCTGGATGCGGTTGTGACCTTTCCAAAGTTCTTCGCGCGCTTCGGCGGTTAAAATTTGCGGCGCGGCGACGTTTTCAATCGCTTTGTCACTCGCCAAAAGTGCTTCTTTACCGCGCGGCATTAAATCGAGATTGTCGGCGACTTCTTCGACGACGGCGCGTCCGATGACCTGCTCGCCCGCCGCATATCCGGCAATCATCGCGTTGTCACACAGATTGTTAATTTGGCGCGGAATGCCTTCCGAGCATTGAAAAATAAAGTCTATCGCGCCGGGCGTAAAAATATTCGGCTCGTCGCTTCCGGCAATCAAAAGGCGTTCGGTGATGTAACGCTCGATTTCATCGACGTTCGGCAATTGGTGCATTTTGCAGCGCAGAGCGACACGCTGTTTGAGTTGCCGCAGATTCGGCTGATTGAGTTTTTCGCGCAGTTCGGGCTGTCCGGTCAAAACGATTTGCAGGTGTTTCGCGTTGTCGGATTCAAAATTCATCAGCAGGCGAATTTCTTCCAAAACGTAATCGGACAATTCGTGCGCTTCGTCAATAATTAAAACTGTTCGCAAACCGCGAGCGTGGCGTTCTTCCAGAACTTTGCCCATCATCTGCAAAAGTTCGGCTTTGTTATTCCAATCGTTAATGCCGAGCATCTGCGTGACGTGATGATAAAATTCGTCAATCGAAAGACGCGGATTGAAAACATACGCCGCCAAAACCGACGAATCCAGACGGCGCAGAATCCAGCGCAGCGCGGTCGTTTTTCCCGTGCCGACTTCGCCCGTCAAAACGATTAAACCTTTGGCGTTTTCCAGACCGTAATACAGACTCGCCAGAACTTCGTTATAACTCGGCGTGAACACGATAAAACGCGGGTCGGGCGTTAAAGTGAAAGGTGAATCTTCTAAACCGTAAAACTCTTTATACATAATTTCCTCTTTAAAATTCGGGATTCAAGATTCAGAATTTCAATTTTGAATCTTGAATCCCGAATTTTCTACGAACTAAGCCGTTCAAAAATGTGCGATGCCTGCAGTCCCATGATCAATAGCGGAACACTCGCAAAGGCGACGATAATTCCGACCATCACTTTCAGCCAGTAAAGACGCTTCTGCCAACTCAATTCCTTGTGCGTCAAAAGCGGCGGAACGGAAGCCAGCACGGGCAGTCCGGTGTAATGCTTGGTGTCTTCGATATTCTGAATTTTAAAAAGACGCGGAACTTCTATAACGGCGGCTAAAAATAATCCGAGAGCCATTCCAATCGCCGCGCCGAGCGCGACAAACAGAGGTTTTTTTGTCGCATTCGCAGGCGATTGCGGCAAATTCGCCGCATCCACGACACGAATCGTTTCGCCCTGCGCGTTCGATTCGCGCTCGACCTGCAACTGCGCGTCGTTTTTCTTTTTATTTAACTCGTCGTAATTGCCTTTTGCCGTTTGATACTGATTATTGATGGCTTCGAGTGCGATTTTTACATTCGGAATCGTGTTGATTTTCGCTTCGAGGGCGGCAATCTGTCCGGCATTTTGCTGCAGATCCGAATCTTTCATCTGCATCTGCTGGTCAATCTGACCGATTTGGTCCTGCGCTTTTTGTTTTTCAATCTCCAGATTCTGCTTTTGCAAATCGGCTTTCCGAGAGCTTGCCTGACTTGCGGATTTTACACGCTGTTCGGTGTTTTTCGATAATTTGTCCAATTCTTCGCCGACTGCCGCAATCTGATTTTTCACTTCGATAACTTCCGGCATTTTGTCGGTATATTGTTTTTTCAGATTTTCCAGTCTGGCATTGAGTTCGGCGCGTTTTTGAATGAGCTGTGCATAAGCCGGAGTGTCTTCGACGCTCGATGCCTGGCTGACGGCATCCTGCGTTTCCTTGTCGCCGAAATCTTCAATAATTCTGGCTTGACTGTTGAGCGCGCGGATGCTGTCGTTTAATCTGCCTTTTTCCGTCATCAAAGATTCTTTGTCTTTGGCGATGGTTTCTTCGCGTTTGTGCAAGCCGTCAAGCTGCGCGATTAAACCTTGCGCGGATTCGGGCAAAGTTTCGACGTTCTGCGTCATAATATCGAGCCGCTGTTTTTCCAGCGCGTCAAGATTCGATTTTGCTTCCGTCATTTGCTTGTCAATAAATTCTCTGGTCATTTCGACATTCTGCGTCGAAACGGCGATTTGCGCGTTGACGTATTTGCTGGCGAGTTCCGCCGTCACGTTGCGCGCCGCTTCCGGCGTGCGGTCGCGGTAGGTAATGCGGAAACCGACGACCTTATCGTTGTCGGCTTTATCGGGTTTGACCTCGATGTTTTTCCGCATCTTGTCGACAATCAAAGCCGAATCCATTCCCGCCGCTTTTTCCGTCTCAAACAGTTTATATTTGGCAATCATCGGTTCGAGCGACGAGCGGCTCAAAACGTCCTGATTGATGGTTTGCAGACTCTGCGACAAATCTTCGTCGGAAAGCGGATTGATAACTGAATTAGGAATCGTCGGCGGCTTCAAAGTCAAAAGCGTGGTTGATTCATAAACGCTCGGCAATTTCCAAACGACCCAAGCCACCGCCAAACCGACCGCCAGCGTCGGCAATAAAATGTGCCATTTGCGGCGTTTCAGCATCTGGACGATTTCGCCCGCCGACCTTTGTCTAAATTCAACGCTCATTTCGTTTCTCCATTCTCGATTAAATCGCTTTTGGTTTTGCCAACTTCTTTATCGTGCTGTTTCAAAAATCGTCTGGCGACGACCGTTCCGCCGATTAGGGAAACGCCGCAGAGCATTAACGCGCCCGATTCAGGAACGAAGCCGAACAATAAATTTCCGCTTAAAATTTCGATTAAAAATACGCACATCATTTTTATAAACCGGCAAGCAAATTTTTCGCGCTCTGCATTTCGCTTTCGCTCAAATCCTTTTGATTCTGCAAAGCGATTTCGACTTCCTTTCGCGCGTTCGGTTTATCGCCCGCCGCAGCCAGAGCCTGACCCAAACGAACGCGATAACCTGGATTGACCGCGCCGCCCGTCCGCGCGGAATCCGCCGCATCGAGCGCGACCGCTTTTTTCGCCTGCTCGACCGCCTGCGGATACAAACCTTTTTTCAGATAAACCAATCCGAGCGTGTCGTAAAAACCGGCGTTCGCAGAATTGCGGTCAACCGCCGACTGCGCCAAACGCAATGCTTCGTCTAAATTTCCTCTATCATACGCCGCGATATTCCACGCCAGATTATTGGCGGCAATCGGCGCGTTCGGCGTAATTTCCAACGCTTTACGATAATCTTTTTCTGATTCGTCAAAATTTTGCCGCGCGTCTTCGAGCATTCCAAGCAAAGTGTAAATCGCCGCCGAAGGTTTTTTCTCGACGATTGTTTGATATTGTTTGACTGCCGCTTCGGTCTGATTTTGCCGAATCAAAATCGCGGCGTAAGCCGAATAAGCGGGCAGATAATTTTCATCCGCCGCCATCGCTTTTTTCAGTTCTTCGGTTGCCGCGCTCATATTTTTTTCGGCTTGGAAAATGTCTGCATTTAAATAATAAAGCGGCGGTAAATCATTTTGCGCGGCGTTCTGCATTGCTTGATTAATGTGGTCGTGCGCGGCGGCAAATTGCTTTTGCTGTTCGAGCGCGCTAACCAAACCGCTCAACGCATCAAAATTTTTCGCGTCGAGCGCGAGAGCCTTTTCATAAAACTGCTGCGCTTCAATTTGATTTTTAGCGGCTTGCGAAACACGCGCCAGATTGACGTAAGCGTTCGCCGAATTCGGCGAGCGTTTTTGAACTTCTGCGAAATCGGCGCGGGCTTCCGCGAGTTTTCCCAAGTTTAAATAAGCCGTTCCGCGCAAATTCAGAGCGCGAACGCGGAGTTCTTCAAGCTGCTGCGCGTCTGTGTCCGCATTCGGCGCGGCGTTTTTCGCTTTATCGATTAAATCATTCGCCTGCGCGAGAGCCTTTTCGTCATCGTTCGCCGCGAAACTTGCCTGAATCTGAAGCAGTTTGCTGCCCAGATAATTCGGATGATATTTTTCCAAATCGCCGATAAACGCGCGGGCTTCGTCCGTTTGTCCGAGCGCGAGTTTGGCTTCGGTCATATAGTAAAGCGCGTTTTTCTGGCTCGGCTGTTTTTTCAGAATTTCTTCTAAATCCTTGACCGCGTTTTCGGCATCATTTTGCTGCAAATTCATCCGCGCCCGCAAAAGCAATGCTTCCGCGTCGCTGTTATCAACGGCGAGAAGTTTTTCAACCTGCTCGGAAACCTTTTCATTTTCCTTGCGGTCGAGATAAATTTCGCCGAGACGATAACGAGCGCGGGCATATTCGGGATTGTCTTTTAAAATGTTTTGGAAAACCTGAATCGCGTCCGCGTCGCGTCCGATGCCAGCGTAAAAATTCGCCAGCGTCGTCAATCCTTCGGGCGAATTTCCCTGCGCCTGCGCCAAATCTTTGTAGGCTTGTTCCGCCTTTTCAAGTTGTTTTTGAGCGAGATAAAAATCGGCAATCGCTTCCCGCGCTTCGAGATTCGACGGTTCGACTTCGACGGCTTTTTTAAACTGCGCTTCAGCTTCCGCCGGACGGTTCGTGAAACCGAAAAATCTGCCGTATTCGAGATAGACGAGCGCGGATTTATCGTTGACGGAAATCGCCTTTTGAATAGTTTTTTCCGCGTCCGCAGCCTTGTTCGACTGCATATAGAAACGCGCCAGACTAATGTAGGATTCGACGCGCTTCGGGTCGAGTTCAATGGCGTGATTTAATGCGGCGACGATTTCGTTTTCGGGTTTGTTTTCGGCGGCGAGCAGGCTCGCTTTTAAGATATGCGCTTCGAGAAAATTCGGGTTGACGGCGAAAACTTCGTCCAAAAGTTTTTGCGTTTCATCAGTTTGCGGCGGCGTGAAAAGCAGAAAATAATTTCCGAGTTTTACTTTCGCGTCCAAGTTGTTCGGAGCAAGCTGAATGACCTGGCGCAATTCGTCAACGGCTTCATAAATCTGTCCTTGACTCTCGAAAACGCGCGCCAATCCCCAATGCGCGTCCGCCGAATTTTTATCAATATCGGCGGCGGCGCGAAATTCCATCGCGGCTTCCTGAAATTTGCGTTTTTGCAAAAATTCTTCGCCGCGCGCGAGATGTTTTTGTTTGGACGCTTCGCTATTGCAGGCAGTCGAAAAGACAAGAACTAAACCGATGAAAACGGCTAGCGGAAAAATGAAAAAAAACTTTTGGCACTCTTTGTAAATCATTTTGTTGAAATAAATTCCGTGACCTGTTCGGATAAAAATGCGCGTGTTTCGGCAGTCAAGGGCAATTGACTGCCGAAACGCCGGAAGTTTTCCGTTTGATGTTCACGGGGGCAACCGTTATATCAAACATGGTTTCGGGAAATTTGCTGGTTTTCAATTACTTTCAGGCTGATGTTTATTCAACCCTTTAATCTGCCGATTCTGACCGGCAGTTAGAAAAAATCTCTAATCCGTAAAGAATTTCAGAAAATTCTTTTTCGGGATTAAATCCAAACGTTAATTTTCTTTGGAACAAAGCGCATTATACTCCAATTTTATTTGAGCGCAAAGAAAATTTAGTCAGGCACGAACGGCGCGAGATTGTCCGCGATTTGCGCCGATAAATCAATCGCCGCCTGCAAAGATTTGGTTTCGTCGCTCCCGACCGGAGTCATCACGCGCGCCATCGCGCCGTCCGAACGCCGCCGAAAAATGCTGTCGAGAACTGTATAAATTTTATCGCGGTATTCGCTCGCCGTCGCGCGCCCGCGCCCCTGATACCAATAAACCAAAACTTCACGGTAATCGCCGTTCTGCACGATGTAGCGATTCGCCGTAAAAGTTTTTCCCGACGGCGTTTTGATTTCGACTAATTCGGGATTTTTCATTTCCCAACCCGCGCCCGGCAGACAATTTTGCGGGCTGTGATACGTCGCGCCGCCGCGCTGCGAATCGTAAAAACCGACATACAAATTCGCGCCGCGTCCGTCCGGCAAAACATAATCGCGCATCACGTAATCGCTCGCCCGCAAAACGCTTTCCGTTTCCGCGCTGAATCTGGTATCGCTTCCCGTTTGCCGCCAATTTCCAAGCTGCACAGGAATTTGCTGTAACGGCTGATGAACCGTCAGCAGTTCGCCGCGCTGCTGAAACCAATTGATAAAAACGCCGCCGAAAAATAACGCCGCGATTAAAATTACTGTCTGGTAATTGGTAATTGGTAATTGGTAATTGGTAATTGGTAATTGGTAATTCGCGGACTCCGAACCTTGAATCTTGAATCTTGAACCTTGAACCTTCTTTAAAGCGAAATTTACGAGCATCAATAAAACGAGTGCGGCGAGAAAAACCAGCCAGCCGGAAAGTTCGTGCCAGAAGCCTTCGGCGATTTGTCTGCCGTAGTAATAAGTCAAAATTCCGGTCGCCGAAACGCGCGCCGCGTTGGTTAAAATTGCAATCGGAATCGCCGACAGCATTAAAATTACGGCACGCCAGAAATCGAAATCAGAAATGCGGAAACACGCCCGAAGTAAGTGTGTCTTTGCGCCTTCCGCGCCCTTACTGCGTGCGGGCTTCTGCAAAAATGAGAAAAAATTATCGGAAATATGTTCGCGTTTTTCCCTTGTGAAATAAGCCAGAACCAGAGCGAGCGTGACGAGCGTCATCAAACTGCGAATCCCGCTGCACGCTTCGACGACTTCGAGCGCGACAATCTGCGTCGCGCCTTGCGGCAAAAGTTCGATGACGTTTCCCTTGCGAACCGACGGAATCTCGAAAAGCCTGATTCCCCAAATTGCCATTTGCGAAGCCCAAAGCTGAAGCGGAAACGCGATTTTGTTAAAAATAATCTGCGGAATCGGAATCGCCAGCAGCAGCAGCGCGAACGGCACAACCAGTTTTCGCAAAATCCGCGCGCCGAAAAAATAGATGACGATTCCGGCAATCATGACAACCAAAGAAACGCGCTGCGTAAAAAGTTCCGCGCCGAGCGTTCCCGCTAAAAGCATCAGAAACGCCGCCAAAATTATTACTCCGCCCACCCAGACAGAAGATTTTTTTATAGAACTTTTTAAATTGTCGAATTCGAGCCAGACGATGTAACCGATGACAAACGGAACAATCAACCCGTGCGAATAATTTTCATCCGTCCACCAATCTACTCCGAGTTTCATTAAAACCGCCGCATAAACAAACGCGACCGCGCAGGCAACCGCAAGCGGTTTCCAAAAATTTTCGGTTTTGCTGAAAATGGATTCGGTCATCTGAAGTCACGCGGGAAGGAAAGAATGAATGCGGCGAAAATTCCGCACCATTTTAAATTATAACGATTTTACAGCCGGATATTCAACCTAAATTTTTCCTTTAAGATTGTCTGTGCAGAATAAAATCAATTATTTCACGCAATAAATTCGTATCTCTGTCAATTTTGTCCAATGCGCGGCAAACGTTGCAGCGCATTTCCCGCGCTAATTCCCGCGCTTTCACCACGCCGTAAAGCGAAACGTAGGTTGCTTTGTTGGCGCGTTCGTCCTTGCCTGCCGTTTTCCCTAAATTTTCGGTCGTCTGCGTCGCGTCGAGCAAATCGTCGGTAATCTGAAACAGCAAACCGAGATGCGCGGCGTAATCGGTTATCGCTTCGAGTTCGGATTCTCCGGCTTCAGCAATAATTGCGCCGCAGCGCGCCGCAGCGCAGATTAACGCGCCGGTTTTTTTTCGATGAATCGTTTCGAGTTCTTCAATCGAAACCGTTTTATTTTCCGCATCCAAATCTAATTGCTGACCGGCGACCATTCCCGATGGAGTTCCCGCTGCGCGCGCGAGTTCCGCAATCAGTTTGACGCGATTTGCCGCGCTCAAATTTTCGTCTCCGGCGATTGTCTGAAAAGCTAAAGTCTGCAAAACGTCGCCCGCCAAAATCGCCGTCGCTTCGTCAAATCGTTTGTGACACGTCGCTTTTCCGCGCCGCAAATCGTCGTCGTCCATCGCTGGCAAATCGTCGTGAATGAGCGAATAGGTGTGAATCATTTCCACGCTCGCCGCCGTTTTTAAAAGTTTTTCGCTTCCTGCGCTGAAAGTTTTTCCGGCGGCGAAAATCAGTGCGGGGCGAAAGCGTTTGCCGCCTGCGAACAAACTCCAGCGAATCGCTTCGTGCAGTTTTTTCGGCTCGGTTTCAGCTTTAGGAATAATCGAGTCGAGTTTTTCATCTACTTTCCGGCGGCTCTCGGCAAAGAATTTTTCCATTTCTCTCATTTTATTTGTCAATAGAGTATAAGTTTTCGCCAAACAATTAAAGTTTGCTAAATTATCCTTTGCTAGTTTGACTAAGCCGAATCATTTCCCTATAATCTTTAACTTTCGGCTGGCAAGTCCATTATTGCTAAGGGAGAATATCATAATGAGTTACGCAATTATCAGAACGGGCGGCAAACAATACGCGGTCGAAGCGGGACAAACTTTGCGCGTTCCTTCGATTGAAGGAGCGGCGGGCGACAATCTCGACATCGAAACACTTTTAGTTAGCAATGACGGTAAAACTTCAACCGGCGCGGCGACCTTAAAAGCAACCGTCGTTTCGCACGGACGCGCCGACAAAATCATCGTTTTCAAAAAGAAACGCCGCAAACAATACAAACGCAAACAGGGTCATCGTCAGGGTTACACGGAAATCAAGATTGAGCAGATTTAGTTTGGAGGGACGCGATTTTAGATTTTAGATTTTAGATTTTAGATTGTTTTGGCAGTCTCGAAATCCAAAATCCAAAATCCAAAATCCAAAATTGAAGTATGGCACATAAAAAAGGTGTAGGTTCATCGAGAAACGGGCGCGATTCACACGCGCAAAGATTAGGTTTGAAGAAATTCGGCGGCGAGCATGTTCTCGGCGGAAACATTCTGGCGCGTCAGCGCGGCACGAAATGGAAACCGGGCAAAAACGTCGGGCGCGGAAAAGACGACACGCTTTTTGCGATGATTGAAGGAATCGTCAAGTTTGAAAACAAAGGTCAAAAAGGCAAATTCATCAGTGTCTATCTCGAAGGCGCGACGGAGTTGCAGCCGAAAGCCGCATAAAAAGAGATTTTTAACGCAAAGGCGCAAGTTCGCAAAGGAAAATTCTTTTGAAATCCTTTGCGACCTTGCGCCTTTGCTTTTGCTTGTCAATCTAAAATCCAAAATCTAAAATCTAAAATTGAAAGATGTTCATTGACCGCGTAAAAATTAAAATAAAGGCGGGCGACGGCGGCAACGGCGTGACGGCTTTCCGGCGCGAAAAATTTGTGCCGCGCGGAGGTCCCAGCGGCGGCGACGGCGGCAGAGGCGGCGACGTTTGGCTCGAATCAACCGAAGGCTTAAACACGCTGCTGCATCTGCGCTACAACCCCGAACACAAAGCCGGACGCGGGCGACACGGCGAAGGCTCAAACCGTTTCGGCAAAGAAGGCGAAGATATTATCGTTAAAGTTCCCGTCGGAACTGAAGTTTTCGACACGGAAACCGGACAGCTTTTATTCGATTTCACCGAAGCCGGACAAAGATTTCTGGCGGCGAAAGGCGGGCGCGGCGGATTCGGAAACGCGCATTTCGCCACTTCGACAAACCGCGCGCCGCGCTATCATCAGGAAGGCGGAATCGGCGAAGAACACGAACTGCAATTAGAATTAAAATTGATTGCCGATGTTGGGCTGGTCGGTTTTCCGAACGCCGGAAAATCAACTTTGATTTCCGTCATCTCCGCCGCGAAACCGAAAATCGCCGATTATCCTTTTACGACTTTAGAGCCGAATCTCGGCGTGGTTGATTTGGGCGAATATAAAACTTTTGTCGTCGCCGATATTCCGGGTTTGATTGAAGGCGCGTCCGAAGGCGCAGGGCTTGGCGATAGATTTTTGCGTCACGTCGAACGCACGAAATTGATTTTGCATCTTGTTGACGTATCGTCAATTTCGGGCAGAAATCCGGTTGAAGATTACGAAATTATCAACCGCGAACTGGCAAATTATAATGAGGATTTAGCAATGCGCCCGCAAATTGTCGTTGCCACGAAAATTGACGCGCTCGACGAACCGGAACGATTGGAAAGTTTGCGCGGACGAGCAGAAAAGGACGGCAAAGAATTTTTTGAAATTTCGTCGGTAACGAATCAAGGAACGAAGGAGTTGGTTTCCGCAGTTGCAAAAAGATTGAAAGAATTAAACGAAACAATTAATTTGCAGTTATCTGCCGATGAGCTTCAACAGCAATAAATCTTTTGTTTATGATAAAAATTCGGAATTTCGAGCCACCGGATGCCGAAATGGTTTCCGCCATCATTCGTGAAACGATGAAAGTATCCAATAGCCGCGATTACTCCTTGGAAATTCTTCAACCGCTTATAGAGTATTTTTCGCCGGAGAAGGTGCTTCAGCTAAATCAGGAGAGACTTTGTTTTGTTGCTGAATTTGAAGGGCAAATCGTCGGCACGGCAGCGATTGAAGATTCGGAACTGCTTACTTTTTTTGTTTGTCCCGATTTTCAAAATAGAGGAATCGGCGCTCGATTATTAAAGGCAATCGAAGAAGCCGCGCAATCCCAAGCAATCAGCCGTATAAAAGTTGAATCAATTTTGACCGGCGTTTCTTTTTATGAAAAATCCGGTTACCGTAAAACTGGCTTGGAAAAAGAAACGACTGTCGGCAGACAAATTTATATGGAAAAGGATTTGAGCGAGTGAGAAAAATCGCGTTTTACGGCGGCTCGTTTGACCCGGTTCACAACGGGCATCTGGCGATTGCGCGACGGCTGACCGAGATTTTCGCGTTTGACGAATTCGTTTTTATTCCCGCTTTTCACGCGCCGCACAAATCCGACAGAACACCGACTTCCGCGTTTCACCGTTACGCGATGCTCGCTTTGACAACGGCGAAGGACGAAAGAATAAAAATTTCGACTGTCGAACTGGACGCGCCGGAAAAGCCTTTTACGTTTGAAACACAGGAAAAATTAAAAAATGAATTGACGGACGCGCAGATTTTTTTTGTCATCGGCGCGGATTCCTGGAATGAAATTGACACCTGGCGCGAATGGGGAAAAGTTTTGACTCTGACAAATATCGCCGTCGTCACGCGCCCCGGTTACGAGTTAAATTTTTTGCACGTGACGGAAGAAATAAAGAGTCGAATCGTTGATTTAAGAGTCCAGAGTCCAGAGTCCAAAGTCCAAAGTGAAAATCAGAGATATGATTACCAGGACGAAAAGACTGATTTTGAAGGAAAAGATTTAAAACTCTGGACTCTGGACTCCGGACTCTGGACTAAAATTTTTATCACTAATGCCGTGCAAATGGACGTTTCGGCAAGCAAAATCCGGCAAATGATACGCGAAGAAAAAGCTGGCTGGCGCGAATTTGTGCCGGAAGCGGCGGCGGATTACATTGAAAAATACAGCCTTTATCTGAAATAATCACAAGACGATGGAAAATAATTTAAAAGAACAATCTCTGAATCACGAACGGACGGCGACCGTTCAAGTAACCGAAATGCGAACGCCGTTTGACGAATTAGACGAACGCGCAAAACTTGCCCTGTATTCGGCGAGCGAGAAAAAAGCCGTCAATTTAACGGTGCTTGATTTGCGCGAAATCGCCAGTTTTACGGAGTTTTTTATGATTGCGAGCGGCACGAACCAGCGGCAGGCGCAGGCGATTTCCGACGAAATTGAGGAACAACTGAAAAAACAATTAAACGCGCGTCCAATTCGCATCGAAGGTTATAACTCTGCCGAATGGATTTTGATGGATTACGGCGATTTCGTTATCCATATTTTCGAGCAAAAGGCACGCGAGTTTTACGATTTGGAACGCTTGTGGCGCGACGCGCGAAAAGTTCAACTGCCCGAAAATTTATAGCCACAAAAAATCACAAGAATCACAAAAAATTTTCGGTTTTGTGTCTTTTGTGATTTTTTGTGGCTATGCTTATAAAATGCGATTTCGTTTCGTCTGGATTGGCAAAACACGAGATAAAAATTGGCGGGCGTTGCAGGAAGAATACTTGCAGCGTCTTTCGCATTTTGTGAAATTTGAAATTGCGGAACTGCGTGAAAGCGCGGCGCGTGAAGGCGTTCGGAGCGAAAGCAAACGAATTTTGGAAAATGTGAATCAAACATCTTTCGTGTGTCTGCTGGATGTTCGGGGAAAGCAAATCGGTTCGCCGGAACTGGCGCAAATCGTCGAAATGTGGCAAAATCGCGGTTTTAAGGAAATCGCGTTTGTCATTGGCGGGCAAAACGGGGTTTCAGCGGAAGTTGTCGAAAGAGCCGGTTATAGTTTATCTTTATCGAGTTTGACGCTGACGCACGAAATGACGCGGGTTGTTTTAATCGAGCAGCTATATCGCGCTTTTACAATAATCAAAGGGTTTCCATATCAAAAATGACTGAACAAAAAATTAACAAGATAAAAGAAAATTTGCTGGCGGAACGTGAAGGTTTATTTGTTAAATTAAACGGCAATGACCTTTCCGTAGATGATACCGAAACGCCCGACCCGGTGGATTTGGCGGTGCAGAATTATTCAAAAAACGTGATGCTGGCGGTGTCGGAAAACGAAAGCCGCCAACTGCAAATGGTCAACGAAGCGTTGCAGCGCATCGAAGACGAAGAATACGGCGTTTGCCAGAATTGCTCGAAACAAATTCAGCCAAAACGTCTGGCGGCGATTCCGTGGGCGCGTTATTGTCTGGATTGTCAGGAACTGCTCGAACGCGGTTTGATAGGAGACGAAGATTAAAATCGGGAGAGCCGAAAATGGAATTTCAGAAAATCGCTTTTTCCGCCATCGGCTCTTTATTTTCCGCAATACCGAATTCTTTATTGACTCTGCTCTATCCGCAAAGCTGTCAAATCTGTGAACAAAGCGTCGAGTTAAAAGCCGACGGATTCGTTTGCGCCGAATGTTGGCAGGAGACGCGGATTTTCAACGGCGAAGAAATTATCTGCCGAAAATGCGGCGCGTTTTTGAAAACAGGCTTGACCGATTCGGAAGTTTTTTGCCGCCGATGTGAAGGGGACGAATACGACTCGGCGCGCAGCGTCGGGCTTTACGAAAAAGCTCTCGCTGTTTCGATTCTAAATCTCAAAAAACAGCCTTTCATTCCGCATCGGCTGCAAAAACTCGTTTGCAATGCCTTCGATAATTCTCCGTTTCAAGACGTGGATTTAATCGTTCCCGTTCCGCTTTCCGAACGCCGCCGACGCGAACGCGGATATAACCAAGCGGCAATTATTTCTCAAATTATTGCTCGACATACAAACTTAATTGTTGACGAAAATTCTTTAAAACGAACAATCCACACGGAAAAGCATCGCGCCGGAATGGACGATAAATCGCGTTACGAGAGCGTGCAAAACGCCTTTGAAGTTAAACGCCCGCGTCTCGTCGAAGACAAAAATATTCTGCTTGTTGATGATGTTTTCACGTCCGGCGCGACCGTTTCAAATTGCGCGAAAGTCTTGAAAAAAAGCGGCGCGGATAAAGTCTATGTTTTGACGGTTGCCCGCGCTTTTTAAATCAATTACGAATTTCAAATTACGAATGCGCTTTGATTTAATTCGTAATTCGTAATTTGAAATTCGTAATTGAAATTACAAACGATAGCGAACTTTTTTCCGTTTCAATTCGGCATCTTCGACTTCAAAATTCTGCAATCGCATCGAAACATCCGCCGTCATTGTCAATTCGCTGCGTTCGCCGCGCTCAAGATGAAAATTTCCGGCGGCGGCAATCATCGCGGCATTGTCAGTCGAAAGATGTTTCGACGGAAAATAAACCGAAAGATTTAATTTACCGGCGATTTTTTCGGCGGCTTCGCGCAGAGCCGAATTGCAAGCCACGCCGCCCGCCACAATTAAAGTTTTCGGATGAAATTCGACGGCAAGTTTTTCCATCGTGCCAGTTAAAGATTTAATGACCGTCGTTTGAAAACCCGCGCATAAATCTTTAGTTTCCTGCGAAACCGTTTCGCCATCTTTAAAAACTCGGACATTATTTTCACGAATATAACGCGAAACGGCGGTTTTCAGACCGCTGAAACTGAAATCCGGTCGTCCGTCGCTGATTTTGGCAATCGGAAATTTTACCTTTTTCGCATCGCCTTCTCGCGCCAGTTTTTCGACAATTGGTCCGCCCGGATAGCCCAGATTCAACATCTTCGCCACTTTATCAAATGCTTCGCCCGCCGCGTCGTCGCGCGTCCGCGCCACAACTTTATATTTTCCTTCTTCGGGAATGAAAAAGATATTCGTATGCCCGCCCGACACAATCAGAGCCAGTGCCGGATATTCGACCGGCGGATTTTCAAACGCGACCGAATAAACGTGACCTTCGATATGATTCACGCCGATAAAAGGTTTTCCGAGCGCGAAAGCCAGAGCCTTAGCGTAACAAACTCCGACCAGCAAAGAGCCAATCAGACCGGGACCTTGCGTGACGGCGACCGCATCAATGTCTTCGAGTTTAACTTCGGCGCGCTGCAAGGCTTCTTTGACAATCGGCTCGATTTTTTCCAGATGTTCGCGCGAAGCCAGTTCCGGCACCACTCCGCCGAATGGTTTATGCAATTCTATCTGTGAAGAAATCACCGACGACAAAATTTCTTTTCCGTCACGCACGATTGCCGCCGCCGTTTCGTCGCAAGAGCTTTCAATTCCTAAAACGAGCATCTTTTAATTTTACACTTCCCGGATTACAAGTCACAAAAAAAGACTGCACTTCTAACCTTAGAAATGCAGTCGAATATAATTCCCTTTACAGGAATTTGAACTTTTAAATGATAAGAAAGAACTATAATAGTTACCCGACTCTACCCCTTGCTTGCTGTTCTGCCCCTGCTCGTTCTCGAAATTTCAGACGAATTATCTTCGCGTTGAATTTTCTGTATTTGCCGGATTTATCGGACTGTCGGATGTCCCGGTAGTCGCCTTTTTTAAAAAAAGTCCAAAGAACAATATCGCTATAATTACTATGAAGATAGCAATACTGGCTAAAGCCCAGATTATCCCGCGATACGACCTCGCAGTATCGCCTCGAACTACTTTATCTTCTCCGTCAACCGTGATAACTTCTTTTGACATTTTTGCGTTCCTGAAGTTTTCCTTATCCTTCTAAAATCCCATGCTCGTTATTATTTCAAGTGGCAATATGTATGCCAGACGAATGTTTATGTTAGCCCTTTATTTGCAGCATTTGATTGACTAATACACTTTTGAAATTTACCAATTTATATCAGTTTGTATGAATTCAAAACGAACGCGCGAACTGATTTAATACGAATCATTTTCATTTTAAATTACGTCTTTTTCCTTTTTTTCGTTCTCGTCTTCCGGTTCGGATTCGACCTGCTGAACGATTACCGTATTTGGCGGATAAATTTCGACTTTATTTTTAGTCAAGACCTTCTTAATCTCCGTTGCGACGTGGTCGAAAACTTCCAAAGGCTTATTTTCATTCGTATCTATCCAAAAATAAATGCCGAGATTTATTCCGTCCGCCGCCAAATCCCTGACATAGACGCTAGGTTTCGGTTCGGCGACAACATTGTTTATTGATTCCATTGCCTGCTCGATAGATTTTTTCGCTTCGGCAATTTCGGTGTTATAGCCGACGCTGATGCTCAAATTCATTCGCCGCTGCGCGCCCGCGCCGCGCACGATAAGAGCGGTTGAATACATATCGCCGTTCGGAATTAAAATCTGTTCGCCGTCGTCGGCTCGCAGGCGCGTCGCGCGAACGCCGATATGCTCGACTTTGCCTTGAAATTTATTGATAAAAATATAATCTCCGAGATGAAACGGCTGTTTCCATAAAATCAAAATTCCTGACAGCACATTATTTAAAATGTCCTTCGTGGCAAAACCGACGACAAACGACGTAAATCCCAAACCCGCAATCAAATCGCCGAATTTAAACGACGGAACGATTATCGTCAGAGCCGTAAAAACTCCCAAAACAACGATTCCGAATCCGACGACGCGGCTGAACAAAACGCGCAGTCTGAAATCGAGTTTCGTTCTGCTCGATGCCGACCAGAAAATAAATTTTATCAATTTCGACAGGAGAAAAAAGAGTCCTAAAATAATTAGTCCGGCGATGACATACGGAAGTTGTGAAATCAGCGAATTCAATATTTCGTTGATTGAATTCCAAACCAAATCTTTGATGTGCGAAGCATTTTCAATTGCCGATGTGTTTGTATTTGCTTGAAACATAAATCAATCTCAAAACTTTTGATTATAACTCTTTTAGATTGTCCGGCATAACCGCGCATTTTTATAAAAAGCAGAGCCGAGTTACTTTTAAATCAAATTTTGAAACTCATCTTAAATTTTTCGCGGCGAGTTTCCGACCCGTCATTTTTATTTTGTCTGGAAAATCTTTAACGTTATACTTGAAAGAAATTTCTAAACGCAGGAAAGGTAAAAATGAAACAAACAAAGAAACAACTCGAAAAACGCCGCGACGAAATCGACGCGCAATTGAATAAAGTCAACCAAAAAGAGCGCATCAATCTCGACACCGATATGGAAGAACAGGCAATTCAAGTCGAACAGCAGGAAGTTTCGACGACGACGGAAGAAAATCTGCAAAAAGAATTAACCGACATCGAAGAAAAACTGTCGGCAATGGACGAAAAATAATTTTGTATTTCAATTTTGGATGAAATGGCGCGTTTTTCGTGCCGTTTTGCTTTTTCGCCTGTGATATAATTCCCTCAAAATTTACTCTGTCGAATTTAATTTATGACAACCACAGATTTCCTAACCGGCACGGTCAAAGGTCCGGGCGAATTGCCGCACGAATATCTTTTTATCACCAAAGACAATAAAAAAACGCGCATCGGCGAATTTGTTTATTACACCGCGCAAATCGGCGACGGGCGGCGGCAGATTATCGGCACGATAAAATCGAGAAAACTTGTCCGCAACCTGCCCGACGTTTTTTTGTCCGACCCGAACACGCCGCCGAGTATGGTTTCCGCGCTGATTGGACTCGACGGCGACGGCTGCGAGATTTACGAAATCACGGTCGAAACAATCGGTTATTTCAGCGCGACTTTGAAAGATTTCGTCAATCCGCGCATCCCGCCGAATCCGGGTGATGCGATTTTTCTCGCTTCCAGCGAAACTCTCGCGCGGATGCTTTCGCCAAAGAAATCGCAGGAAGTCGGTTCGGCGCATATCGGAAGCCTTTTGACGCGCGAATCGGGCGAAGTTCCCGTTGTGCTTTCGGTCAAAGATGTCGTTTCAACTCATCTTGCGATTTTAGCTTCGACAGGTTCGGGAAAATCCTACACGGCGGGCGTTCTGGTCGAAGAATTGATGCAGCCGCATAATCGCGCCGCCGTTTTAATTGTTGACCCGCACGGCGAATATCACACGATGCAGTCGGTCATGGGCGACACGCGATTTTTCGGCGCGGACGATTACAAACCCGAAGTAAAAATCTTTACGCCTGACAAAATCAAAGTTCGTTTTTCGACTTTGACCGAAGCGGACATTAAATATCTTTTGCCCGAAGGAACATCGGATAAGATGATTCAACTTCTGTCACAGGCTTTTTCGAGTTTGAATGAACGATTGAAAGCCGAGAAAAGACGCGATTACGCCTACGCTTTTCACGATTTACGCGACGAAGTAACAAAACAAAAATACGAAAGCAGTTCTAACAAAGAAAATAGCAACGCCCCTTCGATTGACGGTTTGCTGTGGCGGTTGGATTCGCGTTTCGGCAAAAAAGACGGGATCTTTCACGACGTTGACCATTTGAAATTAAAAGATTTATTCAAACCCGGACAATGTACGATTCTTGAACTTTCCGACATCGAACAGCACGAACAGCAAGTCATCGTCGGAACACTTTTAAGGCGTGTAAATAAAGCCCGGATGCTTTCGGTTAGAAAGGAACTCGAAACATACGACGAGAATTTCCTCGATTATCCGGTTTTTACTTTATTAGAAGAAGCGCACCGTTTTGCGCCCGCCGGAACAAGCGTCGTTTCGACAAATATCCTAAAACAGATTTTATCCGAAGGCAGAAAATTCGGTGTCGGAATCGGCTTAATCACGCAGCGTCCGGGAAAATTAGACCAAGACGTTTTATCGCAATGTATGACGCAGATTATTATGCGAATCGTCAATCCGATTGACCAGCAAACCGTCGCGCAATCGGTCGAAGGCGCGGGACGCGCGATGCTCGCCGAACTGCCCGCTTTAACCAAAGGTCAAGCCGTCATTTCCGGTGTCGGCATAAACACGCCCGTCATGTGCCGCATCCGCCCGCGCCTGACCGCGCACGGCGGGGAAACCTTTGACGCTCCCGAAGAATGGATGAAATGGCATTCCTCCGATTCGCAAGACAAACGCGAAATGGACAACGCGCCGTATGTCACGCCGCCGTCCCGCGAAAAGGATGAAAAAATTGAAGGCTTTAGGCTTTAAAAAAGCAAATTATTTGATTATGGCGATTTTGTTTTCTGCTCGTCTTCAATCGAATTATCAGAATCAATAATTACCGGTTTAATTCCCTCAATCTGATAAATTTCCTTTGCGTCTTTGTCGGCTAAGTCGCGGCGCACAAGCAAATATAATTCAACGCCGGGACGCAGCGGATACGTGCCGACATATTTGTAATGCGCGGCGTATTCACTTAAAATCTGCGCGTCCTGCTCGTCTTTTTTGGCGACAATCATTTCCGCCGTATTTGCCGGAACAATTTGTCCCGGATAATTAACGTGCGGGTAATCTTTCGTATACCAAGGCATCGACCAGTAATCGGGCGAGACGACTTCGATGGTCACATCCTTGCCTTTGCCGCTTTTGTCGGCGTAATGTTCGATTTGTTTTATCAAATCCAGAAATCCGCGCTGCGTGTGGGCATAGACATACGGCATTTTGTCGTCATCGTAACGGACGAAATTTAAATCATATGATTGATAACCCAAAACGCCGACGGCAAAAATTGCCAGAACGACCGCCAGAATTTTCTGCACGATGTCCTTTGAATTAAAAAGTTCGTTGATGCCGTAACCGGCGACCAGGCACATCGGCAAAATAAAAGAGAGCGCGAGCCAGGGCGTTTTATACGGAATAATTGTGTAGGCGGCAAACAGCCCGAACGCCCAAAAACCCGCGAACATCGCCAAGCGGTGTTTGGCTTTGAAAAGCGCAATCAAAGTTCCGATTGCCGACAGAAAAAGAATCGGCGATTCGATTTTAAAAAGCCATTTCGCATACGCCCAAGTTCCGTTCTGCGTATGCTCGCCTTTGCCGGTTTTCGTCCAGAAACTATATGCTTCAAACGCTTTTCCGATGCCTTCCGGGTAGGTGAAAAACGATGAAAAGAACAGGCAGAAAACATACGCGAAAACAACCGCGACCGCCGCGATAAGAATTATCAAATCGTTTCTGCCGCCTAATTTTTCACGAAAAGTTTTCCAGTTAAACGCGGCGTGTTCGCGCCAACTTTCACGGCTGTCGCCAAAAATTCCGCTTTGAATTTTGTGCCATAGCCAGACGCTGAAACACGCTAATAAAAACGTTCCGATTGTCACAAAAGCCGTTTCTTTGGTCGCAAAAAGCAGCGCGGTTGAAGCCGAAGCGAGCAGTAAATAAATCGGTCTGCCGTCGTTCCAATTGAGCAAAAGACGCATCACGAAAAATACTAAAACGGCTTCGACGGCAAAAAATCCGACGCGAAAAATCCAGACGATTGTCGGATTATCGCCGCCGACCGCGCTCGCTAAATTTAAAGCCGACGGCAAAAAACAAACCAGCAAAAGCAGCGTCATCCACGCGCTTGCGAAAATTCCGGCGGCGCGCCCTTCGATAAAAAACAGCACGCCCAAAACGATTCCGAAGCTGCAAAAAACAAAAAAGATTTCGTGTATAAAATAGCGCGAAATATAAACCATTCCGGGCGACAATGCCAATAATAAAGCCGCGAATAAACTCCCGATTGCGCCGAGATATTTCCGCAAAAAGAATGTCAAAACGACAATCAAAACGCCGAACACGCCGACCGACGCGCGAATCGCAAAAGTCTCCAATCCA
The DNA here is from genome assembly GCA_050996405.1 of Pyrinomonadaceae bacterium. Taxonomy (GTDB): domain Bacteria; phylum Acidobacteriota; class Blastocatellia; order Pyrinomonadales; family Pyrinomonadaceae; genus JBPCRW01. Next base: position 25,023 of record JBPCRW010000065.1, read on the forward strand.
AAAATTTTCGTAAAGGCAAGCGCGATGTAATACAGCGTCGGACCGTGATAATTAGTCGGGTCGTATTTATAAACGCCGTCCAAAAAAAGCGTCCGCAAAAAATAACCGTTCACGCCTTCGTCGTGATGCAGCGGGTTTAAAGTCAGATTCCAAAAACGAAAAATTACGGCGACGGCGATAATTGTCAGACATGCGGCAAGCCAACGCCAGTCCAGAGTCCAGAGTCCAGAGTCGGGATTCTGTTGTTTCCCGCTTTGAGTTTGAAATTCCGCATCTTGAAACTCGGAACTTTGGACTTCAGGTTTTGGACTCTGGACTCTGAACTCTGGACTCTGGACTTTCTTTTTTCTCATTTCGGTTATTTTACTCGATAAACTCGATACTCGCCCGATTCTGCGACGACCGGAAATTTTTTGAAAAAGTCTTCGTTGACGTTTAGATTCGCCGTTTCTTCGGGGCTGACAATAACATATTCGATGCCGTTTTCCTTTAACAGCGAATCCGCCAACGCCGTGCCTTCGTAAATTCTTTCAACCTCATTTTCGCGCGGCTCGAAATCAATTCCATACGAAGCGAGATGCCCGCTATAACGCATAAACGAGCGTCTGCCGGATAAAACGACTGCCGAATTATACGTCGGCGCGTTTAAAAATAGAGCGTGCGGCGCGGTTTTCTGTTTGATTTGTTCGGCGATTTTTACCGCGTCCGCGTTAAAAATTTCAATGCTCGCCTGTCTGGACGCGACGCGCCAAACGTCAATCGCGCCGGAAAGCGTCAGCAAAATCAAGCACGCCGCGCAGATAAATTTACAAATAAAATTCTTTTTCCACAACGCCGCCAAAACCAGCGCGACAAACGGAACGGAAGCGACAAACCAGTAAATCAAAACCTTAATATTATCCCATTCCCAGGGCGCGAGCTTTATCGAATTTGAAATGACGAAAAGAAACGCGAACGGAATGTAGAAAAGAAGTAAATTATTAGTGGTGAATGGTGAATGGCGAGTGGCGAGTGGTAAATTATTTGATTGTTCGGCTGAATTATCTTTTGCGTTTTGCTTTTCGTCTTCCGTCTTTCCGGCATTTTCCCCATCTTTCCGTTTTGAAAAAACAAAATAAATTCCCGCCAGCAGAAGCGGAAAAAACAAGCCTAAATTTTTCGCCCAGAAAACAAAAACGTTTGCGCCGCGCGCGTCCCAGCCGAAATTCCAAGCAATAAATTTCGTCAGGTGCGTCGCGCTGCCCGTCATCGCCCAGGCGAGTTCTGGAACGGCAATCAAAGTCGTCGCCGCGCCGAATAAAATCCATTCGCGCCATTTATCCAATCGAAAAGCGAACAAAAACGCCGCGACGACAAATAAAACTACCAGGCTGTGAACGTGAATCAGCGGCAGCGTTCCGGCAAGCAAACCGACGAAAATAGTGGTGAATGGTGAATGGTGAATGGCGAGTTTTTCCTTTAATCCGCGCGTATCCGTGTCTATTGGCACATCCTTCCCTTTCTCTGCGTCTCTTTGTCCCTGCGTCTCCGTATCAGAAAAGATTTTCCAGAGATACGTCAAAACAATGAGCGTTATCGGCATTCCCAGCAGAAAACTGCGCTGCGTTAAAAGAAGCGTCGTCAGCGGATTTCCCCAGCGCACGCCTTCGTCACGAATCGTGTAATCGCCCGGCAGATGCCGCAGAAATTCTACAAAACCGCGCCCGTCATTCCAGTAATCTCGAAAGAAAATTATAAATCCGAGTCCGCCGCTGAACATTAAAATGACGATGGCAATTTTCGCCGCCGGACGATTTTTCGTTAGCCGAAATACAAAATTTTCAAACAATACGAACAGCGAAAAACAGAGCGTTATATCTTGCCAGACGATTGCGCCGCGCACGCTCGCGCCGAGTTTGATAAAAAACGCCGTCGCCAAATCCGTCATAAACGGATAGGTGAATTTTGCAAAGGCGAACGAAGGATTTTCCGGCGGAAAATTCTGCCCGTCGGTAAAGGAAAAAATCGCGCCCAGATGAAACGGCAAATCGCCCGTGTTGTGCGAACTGCCCGTAAAAATTCCGCCCGATTTCTCAATCATCGCCTGACTGAAAAAAAAGTAAAATAAAATAATAATCGCCGCGTAAAAAACAACGCTGAACCAGTTTATCGAACCAGCCGCGAAGAAATTCCGGCAGTCGGCTAAAAATTTTTCGCGCTCGTTTCGCCTCAACAGTAAAACCAGCGGCAAAAGCGCGACCAAAAGCGTCAGTGCAATTGTCGCCGCATTCATCCCGAAAGCGCAGGCGAACAGAAAACCGGCGAGCGCGAAAACGGTTGAACCGATAATATTTCCGGCGCACAGGCGAACGAGAAAATTTTCTTCCGCGCTGTAAAGATACGTCAAAAGGCTGCCGCTCAAAGCGATGAAAAAAATAACGAGTAAGGTTATAACCATAAAAATTTTCGCAAATTTCGCGTCTTTTTCGGCGACGGTTAATACTCGTCAAATTAAGCCACAAAACGCGCCGTTTCTCAAAATTCAACTGACAGGTTACAATATCCGTTTTGATTTTACTTTGAACTTTGAACCTTGAACTTTGAACTAATTTTATGTTACAAGCCGGAATCGTCGGACTGCCGAACGTCGGAAAATCTACTTTGTTTAACGCGCTGACCGCCGCAGAATCCGCGCTCGCCGCCAATTATCCGTTTGCGACGATTGAACCGAATATCGGCGTGGTCGCCGTGCCGGATGAGCGTCTGGCGGTTTTGGAAAAAATGTATAAATCGCAAAAGATAGTTCCCGCGGCGGTCGAATTTGTGGACATCGCCGGACTCGTGCGCGGCGCGTCGAAGGGCGAAGGTTTGGGCAATCAATTTCTCGCCAACATCCGCGAAACCGATGCTGTAATCCAGGTCGTGCGCTCGTTTGAAGACGAAAATATCATTCACGTCGAAGGCTCGGTCAACCCGATTCGTGACATCGAAACGATTCAAATCGAACTCGCGCTGGCTGATTTAGCTTCACTCGAAAAACGCCGCGACAAAGCAAGCCGCGCCGCAAAATCGGGCGACAAGGAATCGAAACGCGACCTCGAAATTATTGAAAAAATCCAGCCCGCGCTCGAAGCCGGAAAACCCGTCCGCAGTGTAAATTTATCCGATGACGAAAAATCGGTCGTCAAAAGCTGGTTTCTCTTAACCTCAAAACCGACAATTTACGCGGCAAATGTCAACGAAGATTCGCTCGCCAATCCAGACGCGAACCCGCACGTTCAAACGATCAAAGAATTTGCGCGAAGTGAAAATGCCGAAACGGTCGTCATTTGCGCGAAACTCGAAGCCGAACTTGTCGCGCTCGAACCGGCGGAACGCGCCGAATTTTTAAAAGAAGCGGGCGTAGAATCGAGCGGCGTTGATAATCTCATCAAAGCGGCGTATAAAATGCTCGGCTTGATGAGTTTTCTGACGGCGGGCGAAAAGGAAGTTCGCGCGTGGACAATTCCCGTCGGCACAAAAGCACCGCAGGCGGCTGGCGAAATTCACTCGGACATCGAACGCGGTTTTATCCGCGCCGAAATTATTTCCTATGACGATTTAATCCGCGCCGGTTCGGAAAAAGCCGCAAAGGAACAAGGCTTGGCGCGGCTCGAAGGCAAGGAATATGTGATGCGCGAAGGCGATGTCGTAAATTTCCGTTTTAATGTTTAGCTTATTTTTCAATTTTGAGACTGGAAATAATTTCCTCGTAGCATTTGAGATTCGGCTGAAATTCGTCGGGCGGTAAATCGTTTAATCTTTTCGTAATTTTCGCAACATATTTTCCATAACTCCTGACATCGCCATTCGCCGTCCAACGCCTTAGAAGTTTATCATCTTCAGGCTCAACGGCATCGTAATTATTCGGAAGGAAAGAAACGCTTACAGGGAACTCCGCCAAAATATAATTTTTGCCGTCATCCGAAATTCCCTGATAGATATAAGTTAAATCTTCGTTAGTCACGGGGTCAAAATAATCTTGGTCGTATTGCGTCAAAAAGAAAAAGCCTTTGCCGTTTTGGAATGAGAAATTCTCAATTTTTGCTTGAAACCTCTGCTCCGCGTCGTAATAAGGAATGAAAGGTATTTGACCATTGCGGCGAAAATTTTTGTTTTTCAAAGACTTTTGCAAATCAATTAATTTTTCGTCAAAAATTTTTGTATAATGTTTAGAGATTGCATACATTCTTCTGTAATCTTCAATCGGAAGAATTTTTAAAGTCCCCTCTTGCTTTTGATTTGCAATTTTTATATTGAAGCTGATGTGTTTTGGGTGTTCCCCGCCGGGTTTATCCGTTTCGTTTTCCAAAGGCGATTCTGCAATTTCTTCTGGTTTAACTTCTCCGAAAACTTGCGTGTTATAACTAAAACTTACGCCTTTAAAATCAACTTTATCTGATTTTTGTTCAATTTCATTTTGCGGCGTTTGAATCGGTGGCGGAGAGGTTTCTGTTCTAATCCCCGATTGATTATTCTGAGGTATCGCCGAATTACAACTCAGCAATGCAAAACATATAACAATAAAACCAACAATAAATATTTTCTTTGACATTTAATTTTGCAATAACTTTACACTTAAACTGTGATTTAATTTGCGCCGGTTCTAAAAAAGCAGCGAAAGAACAGGGCTTGGCGCGGCTCGAAAGCAAAGACTGCGTGATGCGCGAAGATGTCGTAAATTTTCGCTTTAATGTCTAGAAATTCCACGCCAGGCTTGCGCCGTAAATTCGTCTCCGCGCGTCGTATTGCGGAATGATAAGCGGAAAATACTTTTCCAGCCTGGTAGTTTTTTTCACGCCGCCGTTGGGCGAATCCAAATCAGTATCGTGATGCCGCAGATAGACGTAATGACCGATGCCGTAGCCGATGCTGCTGCCGACTAAAATATCGCCGAGAAAATGGTTGCGCCCTGTATAACGCGACAAACTTATCTCCGTCGCCAAACCATAGATTCCGAAACGCAGCAAAGGACGATGTTTGCCGTATTCGTCGGCAATAATGGCGGCAAAAGACCATGCGCTAACGGCGTGACCGGATGGAAAGGAATTGCCGCCGCGAAAAAAACGCCCGCTTCCGTTATCGCTTAAAGGGCGCGGGCGTTGCGTAGCAAACTTGAGAACTTGGGCGACAACCGCGCCGTCAATCAAGGCTTCGGCTTCCAGTAATCCGGTTTCTTTGGCTCTTGAGTTATTCGCCGCCTTTCCGATTAAATAAAATGCCGCCGCCGCGCCGCCGAGCGTGTAACCTGCTCCCAATTGGCTGACATCGCGGCTGATATTGATTCTCGTTTTGCTATTATCGAGCGCGCCTGCCGTGCGGCGGTCAGTGGCGAGAAGCGCGACGGCGGCAATGCCGAGCGGCACAAACCAGCGCATATCATTTTCGCGCAGGCTCAAAGGAGACAGCCAAATGCCGCGCTGGTCTTTTAGAAGATTGTAAAAGAAATGACGTTCGAGCGAAGAAGGCTTGATTTTAACCGACGGCGACGGCTGCGGAGAAGGTGTCGGAACAACCGAAGGAGTTTGCGCCAGAGACGCGGACACGGCAATAAAAATTATCAAGAAATGAAGCGGTAAAAAACGCCGCCGCTTATTTACCTCTAAACAAACGCCAAGCGATTTCACTCCTTCTATTGCTGCGCTCAACAACATTTTTTACTCCTTAGCGAGACGCAATTTTCCGCTTTCGTGGCGATAATATCTCTATTTCAGAATCATAGTTGAAAGTATCGCTCGCTTCAAGATTAAATTACGAAAACGCCGGATGCGTTAGAGATAATTGCGGATTGCTGCAAAGGCGATGCCGTAAATTTCCGTTTCAATGTTTAAAAATAGACGCGGCGAAAGTTTTCTGATAAATTACACACAACAAAACCTTTCGCGCGATTTTCAAGTATTAATTCCGCAACGGGTTTGATAAAATCAAAAGCGGCTTCTAAATTGTGAGGAAATAAATGAAAAGAAAAGTTCTGCTGGCAATTTCAATGCTGTTGATTTTAGGTTTGTCAATCGCGGTTTTTGCCTATACAAAAACAAATGATATAAACGCGAAGGCAACCGCTTGCTGCTGCAAAGACGGCTCTTGCCCGATGAAAAACAAAGCCGCCAAGATGGACGGCGCGTGCTGTGATATGCCCGATTGCTGCTGCAAAGACGGCAATTTGTGTCCGATGAAGAACCACGAAAAGTAATTTGATTTTCGTGTTAGAACAGAAAAGGCAGTCAATTTCTTGACTGCCTTTTTAATTTTAAAGGATTTGCCCTCGACAGGATTCGAACCTGTAACCGAGCGATTATGAGCCGCGCGCTCTACCGTTGAGCTACAAGGGCAAAGTTTTAATAGTTTAGTAAAAACTTTTCCTTTGGGCAAACCGCGAGATTTTCAATTTAATCGTTCCTTATAGGTTTAATTCCCCGTAGCTCTGCTACGGAAATAAGGAAAAGGATTTTTCCGCTTAGATACCTCGCGGCTCTGCCGCGAGAAAAATTCATTTTTACTGAATCCGGTAAACTTTATCTTTCCAAATGATAACGACAATACCGCTCAGATTATCGGCGATCGAACGCAAACCGCCGTCAAGTTTTTTATAATCGTTTGAACCGCGTGTGACGTTGATTGTTTTTTGTCCCTTATATTTTACGTCATACCAAATACCGCCGGCGCGCCGGAAATTTTTGCCGCCGACGCTTCTTGTTTCCGCCGCTTTGTTTTCGTCCGCGTCCGAAGAGTTATCGGCTTTTGTTTCCGCCCGATTTTTCGACACTCGCAGAGATTGCGTATTGCGCCCGTTGATCGCCGGTGATTGAACGCCGCGCGTGTCGGATGCCGCCGCCGTATCCGAGCTTTGATTTTGCGAAGCGGAATTTTGCGGAAACTCCGCTTGCCGTCGAGCGGAATCGTTCGTTGTGCCGTTCACAGTATAATTATTTTCTCGCGGCGGCGCGGCGGCAACCATTTCCTGTTTTTCCTTTTTGGCTGACTCGGATTCACTTGACGGCTCGGTTGTTTTCGGCGCGGATTTCGCGGGTTCGACATTTTTATCCCGCGCCGCCGCGTTTGAATTTGCCGAAAGCGCGCGCGAATTATTTTTATTTTGCGAATTCGGTAAAACCTTCGCCGCCGTCGCGTTTGAATTCGTGTAAGCCGCAGAATTCATAGCCGAATTTGATGACGCGGAATTTGCGTTTGCACCGTTAAAAACGGAATTTACAATCTGCGGTTTTTCGTCAACTCGCGCAACTTCCGAAGAATTATCCCGCGTCGAATTTTTCAACACGACAATTGCGATAATTCCGGCAAAAATTAAAATTGTTAATCCCATCGTGTAAGCTATCTGCGGAAAAACAAACAGGCGTTTATACCAGGGAATAAGAGCGGATTCCAGCTTGCTTTCAGAAATAATTTCACTCGACGTTTCGGTATTAAAATTCATTAAATTCGACAAGATATTTCGACAGCGCGCGCAGGCTGCCAGATGATTAACCGTTCGCAAACGCGCTTTTTCGGGCAAAACGTGTTCGGCAAATGCATTGATTTCGTCAGCGTCGGGATGTGAACCCGCGATTTCAGAAACAGTTTCGCCGCGCCGCGCCGTCTGCCGCAAAAGAATGTCTATTTCCTTGTCGAAATCTTTAATCATTTATCATTTATAATTTATCATTTATCATTCGCGCCTTTAAAAAAGGTTTTTGATAAATGATAAATGTTCAACGTCCAATGTTTGAACGCCTGTCCGAACGATTTCTTGCGCGAGCGCAAAGGCGAGCAGAATTACAAACAATTTTTCCAAGCCGACATCGAGTTTTGATGCCGCATCCGACAAAAATCGCTTTACCTCATCTTGCTGCCAGCCGTGTTCCGCCATCAGAATTTTTTCCGTCTGTTTGCGGATTTCCTTTTGAACGCGGTCAAGTCTGCGGCTCGCCGTCGCTTCGTGAAAACCGAGTGTTTGCCCGATGGCTTTGAGCTTTAAATTGTCGAAATAATAAAGTTTGAGAATCAATTTATCTTCCGCTTCGAGTTCCGCAATAGCTTGACTAAGCGCGTCCGCAACGTTTTGCCGCGCTTGTTTCGCGCTGAAATTTTCTTCCGGGTTGTCGCTCTGCGAAATGAGTTTCGCGCCGTCCGCTTTTTCCGCCGCGTCGTTCGCCAGATTTTCAAATTCGCGCGTTTCTTCGATTTGCACGAATTTCGATTCTTTGCGAAATTGGTCAACCGCCAATTGCGCGACGACGGCGCGCAGCCAACCCGCGAGACTTCCGCGCCCCGAATAATACGAAAGTTTTGTTTTCAACTTTCCGTCTTTATCGTGTTTTAAACCGTAAAGCTCCGCCCAAATCGAACTTGCCAAATCTTCCGCGTCTTCATTATTCGCGGCGATTTTTCGCGCCGCCGATTTGACGGTCGCATCGAAATTTTTTACCAAATCGCTCCAAGCCGTTTCGTCCGCTTTTTCGCAGGCGATAATCAAACACAAATCGTCGGCGTTGAGCGAATCAATAAACTGTTTTATCTCCGTCGCGGAAGCGTTTTCGTTGTCGCGCAAAACATATTTTTCGATTGACGCGAAAAGTCGCGGCTCTAAATCTTTAACTTCAAGCCGACGCGAATCTTTCGCGCGGGCGAGTAGCCGCGCGGCGGATTCTTCAATCGTTTTTTGATGTTTGGCGGCGGAACTCATTAACCGAAAAGATGCGAGAAGCTTATCATTATTTGCTTATTTTTCGGAATAAACATATTAGTTTAATGTTTATTCAAAATATCATGAACACCAAACTCCATAAACTTTTCACATACTTGATTGCCGCCGTTTGGATTATCAACGGTTTATTTTGCAAAGTCTTAAATCTTGTTCCGCGACATGAAGAAATCGTCAAAAGAATTTTAGGCAGTGAATATTCCTCTCTTTTGACGAAAGCCATCGGCGCGGCGGAAATTTGTATGGCGATTTGGATTTTAAGCCGTATCATGCCGCGTTTAAATGCTGTCACGCAAATCATTATCGTTGCCGTGATGAACGTTATCGAATTTATATTTGCTCCTGACTTACTGCTGTGGGGCAAAGTAAACATCATCGTTGCGTCTTTTTTTATTGCTTTGATATATTTCAATGAATTTTATTTGAATGAAGAAAATCGGCAACTATGACTATGTTCTCGTTTCTGAAAAATCATCTGTTTGCAGTCGAAGCATTTTTTGAAAGTTCGTTGGTGCTGACTTTTGCTGTGCCAAAAGATGAATTACAGAATCTGATTCCCGAATGTTTGGAATTAGATACGTTCGAGGAAAAATATGCGTTTGTCGCGGCGGCAATGGTGCAGACAACAAAACTTCGCCCGAAAGGTTTTCCTGAAAGTTTCGGAAAAGATTTCTTTTTAGTCGGCTATCGAATATTTGTCAGATACACGAATAATTCGGGTAAACGGATGCGCGGTTTATATATTCTCAAATCGGAAACTGACAAAAAGCAGATGGAATTTTTCGGTAATTTATTTACTCATTACAGCTATACAACGACGGACATAGAGCAAATAAAACAAGACGCAGCGACAGAAATAAAATCTTCAAAATCAGATTTCAAAGTTGTCATTGAAAATCCGTCTAATGAAGAAATTTTACTGCCAGAAACTTCCCCGTTTGCGACTTGGAAAGAAGCGCGAAGATTTGCCGGACCGTTGCCATTCACTTTCACGTTTAATGCAAAAACAAAAGAAGTTTTAATTATCGAAGGGGTCAGGCAAAACTGGACTCCGCAGCCTGTAAAAGTTGAAAGCTGCCATTTTTCATTTCTCGACAGATTAAATCTTTCGGAAATGAATTTGGCGAATGCTTTTATTATTAACAACATTCCCTATATGTGGAAAAAAGGGAGAATCGAACAATGGAACAAATGAGAAAACCTTTTCAGGGCGTTTGGAATGTAGTTCGATTTAACTGGCATTTTTATCTGTTGTCCGGCATCGGATTATTGCTCGTATTTTTGCTAAGTAATTTTCTCAATGCACCTTTTCGCCTTTTTTCAAGAATTTTATTCTTTCTCGCTGTCGCCGTTACATCAATTTCACTAATCGTCACGTATTACGTCTACGATTTATCAAGCCTTTATGAATTATCTTGGCTGAAAGATTTGAGAAGGAAAGAGAACAGCAAAATCGTCAATATCAATGCTGGTTTTGACGAAACAAGCGCGTTGCTTCAAACCAGATATAAAGATGCGGAATTAGAAGTTTTCGATTTTTACAATCCGCTCAAACACACGGAAATATCAATCAAACGCGCCCGAAAAGCCTATCCGCCTTTTCCAAACACCAAACAAATTTCAACAAACGTTATTCCGCTCGAAGATAATTCTGTTGATAAAATTTTCGCCGTTCTTTCCGCTCACGAAATCAGAGATAAAAACGAACGGTCAAATTTCTTTCAGGAACTTCACAGGATTCTCAAACCCAAAGGTCAAATTATCGTGACTGAACATCTCAGAGACACTGCAAATTTTTTAGCTTACAGCATCGGATTTTTTCACTTTCATTCAAAACGAGCGTGGCTCGAAACTTTTCAGAAGGCTGGATTAAAAATCGAAAGAGAGATAAAAATTACGCCTTTTATTTCAACTTTTATACTTGAGAAATTATGAGTTTTCATCTTAACGTCGTCGGTTTTTTGCTAATCGGCTTGGCAATAGTTCACGCTGTTTTCCCTAAATATTTTAATTGGAAAGACGAATGCCAGTCGCTCAGTTTAATCAATCGTCAGATGTTTTATGTGCATACTTTTTTCATTGTTCTGACACTATTTTTGATGGGACTTTTCTGTCTGACAGAGACGCAGAAAATTATCGAAACGGATGTAGGAAAAACTGTCGCTTTAGGATTTGGAATTTTTTGGTTTGCCCTTTTAGTTATCCAGTTTTTCGTCTATTCATCAGAACTTTGGCGAGGCAAAACTTTTGAAACGGTGATTCATATCCTCTTCTCCATACTTTGGATATATCTCAGCGCAATATTTTTTCTGATTTATTTTTCTTGAGGTTATAAATTTATCGAAGATATTTTCTCAGGAAAGAAACTATTTTCCAACCGTCGAGATAAACCCAAGGTTTTTCGCCCAGAGTGTAATGACCGCACGGAATTTTTACCGCATCGTGTTTAATGCCGTGTTCGCGCAAGGATTTCATTACATTGCGCGACAAATCAACGGGAAAAGTTAAATCGTAAAGCGTGTAAATATATCTCTGCGGGCGCGGCGGCATTTTTGCGAGTCTGTCCATATAAACCATCGGCGAAATCGGCAGCCAGTATTCGCGCAACTCGTCCAGAGTGACGTTATCGCCGATTCCCTGTTTGACGTGATATGTCGAAAGTCCGCGCCACACGACATCGGCGACGTAACCTGAAACGTGATTAAAAACTCCCGCGTCAATCTGCAAATCGTGCGCGAAGGCAAAAAATCCGACGCAGCTTCCGATGCTTGTTCCGACAACGCCGATTTTTTCGTAACCTTGCAGTTTGAGCCAAGCGACGGCGGAGCGCGTGTCAACAACCGATTGCCTTAAAGATTGCAAAGTGCGCCCGACATTCGGCGCGACCAGATAATCGGCTCTTTCAAGTTCGGGCGGCATCCGCTCCTCGTGATACGGCAAAGTCAGCCGCAGAGCCGATACGCCGACTTTATTAAAAACTTTACATAAATCGAAATAACTTCCGGCTTTCGCGTTCCAGTGCGGCAGCACGACGACCGCCGATTTTTTGTTTTCCGCGTGCGGAAAAAATTTCGCGCGCGCCGTATTATTTTCGATTGACGAAGTTTCAATCGCGCTCGTCCAATTTAAGTCGAGAGTCGAAAGTCGAGAATCGAGAGACGGATTTTCAATTTTGTAATCCGTAATTTCGGGCGCAAAGAAAAACTCGTCGCTGTTTGCTAAAACTTTTTTCGTATATTCGCGGAAAACTTTTCGCGGTTCGTCGCCGTTGGCGTTTTCTTTGACAAATTCAGTTCCCCATTCAAATTCGCGCACGACGCGATTGGCGTTGAGCATCGCAAAATAGCGTTCGCGGTTGTGCATAAAACGTTTGAGCATAAATTATGGTAAGGAAATTGTGAGTTCAGAGCAAACAAACCGTTTTTTACTTTTTCCGGTAACTCGCGGCAATCAAATTTTCGCGTTTCGGAAAATGCAGAATAATTCCCAGAATGCCGAGCGCAAACCAGAGAAAGAAGTATTGATAACCAAAGGCGAAAGCCAGAACCAGCCCGAAAAGCGTGGTCGCTTCGCACAAAGCGCAGCCGATGACCATCGCTGTCTGCACGAGCGCAGTTTTTTGCAAATCAATCGCTTGCTTAATAAACTTTGCGCGTAAAACAAATGACATCAGAAACGTTAGAATTCCCGTCGCCGCCAGAACAATTACCAACATCGAATTTTCATTATTCAAAAGCGGTTTTGTAAAATCGAAACTGAAAATTTCCCGTCTGGTAAAAAACAAAACTATCAGAAACATAAATTGCGAAACAAGAAGTCCGAGCCAGATGACGGTTATCGTGCGGTAACTTTGTTCGATGTTTGGATTTGTCGGCTGCATTTTGAAATTCTCCTTATTAATTTGTTGCGTCCAATTCTTCTTCAAGCAGTTGTCTTTCGTAAAGGTCGGCATATTCGCCGTCAAGCTGCAGAAGTTCGTCGTGCGTTCCGCGCTCGATGATGCGCCCGTTTTCGAGAACGCAGATTAAATCCGCGTCACGGATTGTCGAAATGCGGTGCGCGACAATCAAAGTCGTGCGATTCTCGCGCACTTTTTGCAGGTTTCGCAAAATCGTTTCTTCCGTGTAAGTGTCAACCGCCGACAGCGAATCATCGAGAATTAAAATTCGCGGCTCGCGCATCACGGCTCGCGCAATCGCCGCGCGCTGTTTCTGCCCGCCGCTCAAAGTGATGCCGCGCTCGCCGACCAATTGCTCGTATTTATACGGAAAACCTTCGATGTCGTCTGCTAGATTAGCAACTGTTGCCGCCTGTTCGATTTTGGATTTTAGATTTTGGATTTTAGATTCTCCGCCATCCGATTTTTGATTATTTGTTGCTTTCCGCAATTCGCCATTCGTAATTCGTAATTCGTCTTTCTCGACTCCGAAAGCGATATTCTCCGCCAGCGTATCCGAGAAAAGAAAAGTTTCCTGCGGCACAAAGCCGATTGATTTCCGCAGTTGCTCAAGCGGATAATCGCGCACCGGAATATTGTCAATCAAAACCATTCCCGCCGGAGCGTCCAAAAGGCGCGGAATCAAACTAATTAAAGTTGATTTTCCACTGCCGGTTTTTCCGACAAAGGCGACAGTTTTTCCAGGCTGGATGAGCAGATTTACATCCTGCAAAACCGGCTTTCCGTCATAAGCGAAATTCAGGCGACGAAATTCGATTTTGCCTTTTATCGGGGCTTGAATCTCGGTTGTCATTTCGTCTTTTATCGCCGGTTCGGTTTCCTGAATTTCGTTGATGCGTTTCAGCGAAGCCGTGCCGCGTTGATATAAATTGACGACGTAGCCGAGCGCAATCAGATACCAAATCATTCGCTGCAAATACAAAATATATGACGTAAAAGTTCCCGCCGAGATTTCGCCGCGCACCGCCATCGGAACGCCGACGGCGACGATGATGACGAATCCCAGACCGATAAAAAAGAAAAGCAGCGGGCGCATCGCCGCCGCGTATTTCACGAGCGCGATATTTTTCTTGGCATATTCGCGGTTGAGAATTTGAAATTTTTCGATTTCCGTCGCTTCCTGCGCGTAAGCGCGCACCACGCGCACGCCCGACAAATTTTCCTGCGCCCGCGCCGTGATATTTGAAAAATACTCCTGAATTTTTTCAAACCGTTTGTGAATCTGCGCGCCCAGAAATTTCACCGTTAAAGAGACAAACGGCATCGGAATTAAAAGCAGCAAAGTCAATTTTAGATTCGTGTGAAGCAGCAGCGGCAAAACAATCGCCAGCGCGAAAATCGCTTGGAACGAATACAAAATCATCGGTCCGACAATTTGCCGCACCGCCGACAAATCGTTAGTCGCTCGCGCCATCAAATCGCCGACGCGGTTTTCCTGAAAAAATTCGAGAGGCTGATGCACAATCGCGTCGTAAAAATCGCGGCGCATATCGTATTCGATGTCGCGCGAAGCGTTTATCAGCAGCCGCCGCTGCCAGAAAAGAAAAAGCCCGCTTATCAAATTCGCCGTTAAAATCAATATCGGATAAATCGTGATTTTCCGAATGTCGAGCGTCCCGTTGCGAAAGCTGGTAGCAATATCGTCAACCGCGTTGCCGACCAGATAAGGCACGTAGAGACCAAACAGCATACCGAAAAAAATGCAGACGATGCCCAGAATAATTTTCCATTTGTAAGGCTTAAAATAGCGCGAAAATTTTCTTAATTCTTCCATTTCTTTAATGGTCAATGGTGAGTGATAAGCGGTGAGTTTCGGAAAGTTTTTCACTATCCATTCACCGTTCACCACTAATTAAACTTTTGTATAAGTTGAAAGCGCGGTCGCAATCAACTTTCCTTTATCATTAACAACATCCGCCGAAACGGTCAAAAGCCGCCGTCCGGCGCGCAAAACTTTCGCCGTGCAGACAGTTGTTTCATCGATAACGGGACGCAAATAATGCACGGTTAAATCAACCGTCGAAGCCTTTTCTCCGTCCGCCAGATGCGCGATGACGGCAAACGCCGTCGCCGTATCAATCAAGGAAGCCGTCGCGCCGCCGTGCAAAAGCCCTTGCGGTTGACGAAGTTTTTCCCGCATCGGCAGCCGCATCACAACTTTTTCACGGCTGATTTCAACCAGTTCGATGCCGAGCAGTTTTAAATACGGCGTGTTTTTTACAACGTCAAAGGCAACATTCTTTTTTTCTTCGTCAATCATTTATTTTCCCGCAAGACTTCCTGAAATTCTTTTGCGGAAACTTTGCGAAAATCTTTCGGCGGCTCGAAAATTTTTTCATCCGTTTCGGTTTTGAAATTTCTCACTTCTACGGAAAACGTCAACGTTTTCTGCTCGCCGCTGATGCTGTAAAGTTCCTGTTTAACCGGAATTTTCAAATTTCCGTCAAAGTAAATTAAAATTTCTGAATTTTCCGAATCGTTTAAACGAACGCGAAATTTCGTTAAATTATTTTCCGTCTCCAATTTTTCAAACGTCGCCGCAGTTTCAGCGTTGAGCCATTCGGTCGTCAGAAAATCGTCGGCTGGACTAACGGAATTATTCGCCGTCAATTTATTTTCCGTGTAAATCTTTTTAGGCTGGGAAATCGAAAGCGAAACATTATTATCTAAATTTAAAGCGGAAATTTCCGTCCTCTCGCCCGAATTAAAAATCGTCAAACGCCGCGTGCCGTTTCGCGCCGTGAAAATTTTTCGTTCCGATTTTTCGTCGCTGTTAAAAGTGCTGATAACAATTTCGGCTTGATAATTTTCCGGCTCTTTGGTCGAAAAAGGCAATTCGCGGCTCGCTTCGTCGAGAACGGCAGGCGCGGGTGTCGGCGCGGCGTTTTCCGTTTTCTGCCAAACGCCGCACGCCGGAAGAAAAATCGCAAAAACAATCGCCGCCGTTAAAATTTTCCTCGAGTTTTCCGAAAACATTTGTAAAATAGAAATTTTAACACAAGCGTTGGCGAACAGAATAATGGGTTTATTTCGGATGCAGGCAATTTACGTTTTGGCGGCAATCGGGCTTTTGCCGGTCGCGCCTTTTTTATATTTGCAGGGGCAATACGTCCGCCGCAAAGTCGGACTTTTACCCGACGCGCGGGGCGAGAAATTCGGACAATTCGGCGCGGATGAAAATTTTGTAAAATTGCTCGTCATCGGCGAATCAACTGTTGCCGGACTCGGAGCGCGAACGCACGAAACCGCGCTCGCCGGACAGTTTGCAAAATTTTTAAGTCGTAAAATTAAAAAATCCGTGCGCTGGACGGTCGTCGGCAAAAACGGCGTGACGGCGCGGCGAACCATCGAAGAATTAGTTCCGCAAATTCCCGCCGAAAAATTCGATTACATCGTCGTCGGCTTGGGCGGCAACGACGTTTTAAAATTGAGCAGCCCGCGTCAATGGCGGCGCGCGATGACGCAGCTTATCAGCATTTTGCGCGAGCAAAATCCGCAGGCGAAAATTTTTATTACCAACGTCGCCGCCGTCAATCTTTCGCCCGCTCTGCCGCAGCCGATACGCGGAATTTTGTGGCAGTTGTCGAAAATGCATAACGCGAATATCCTGGAATTTGTTAAAAACTTTGAAGATGTTTTTTATTATCCGCAGCCCAAAGAAGTTCCCGCCGATTTTTTCAGCGACGGCATTCATCCGTCCGAAGCGGGCTACGCGATTTGGGCGGAGGAAATAATAAAAACCTTAATGAAATGAACACGGACGACGCGAAAAACGAATTAATCTTTCACCTCGAAAAAGCGCGTGAATGGCTTTTGATTAACGGCGCGGAGAAAAGTTTCGCGCTGACGAACGACGAAATTGAACTCGCTTTCGAGCGCGGAAAAATTCTTTTGAGTTTTCCGAGCGACAGAGGTTTTCAGACGTGGCGAGTCACAAATTACAAATTTGAAAAACAAAAAATTCACCTTAATTTAAGCAGAAATTTCGGAGTTGAAAAAGCAAAAATCGAACTTGCGCCGCGCGTTTCGGCTGACGAATTTTCTGAAACAACCGAACTTGCGCGAATCGAAAAGACAAACAAAATTGCCCGCTTGATTATCGAAAATCAGCCGCGAGCAAAACTCGTCCGTGTTTCGCTGAAAAAGGAAAACGGACGCTTGGCGCAGATTATTTTTGAAAACCCGCAAGGCAGTCAAATCGCTGTCTTTGTTGATGTTTCCGGCACACTCGCGTCTGAAAGGATTTTAACGACGGCGATTTTAGAAGCGGAAAAACTGCGCGGGCGAAAGAAAAATCCGATTGAGAAAATCTGGATTTTAGCCGAAAGGAAATCGGCGCGAAATCTGCAAAAACTTCTCGCGCTGCTCAAGCAAAACTGGCAGGCGAGCGTTCAAATTATCGAGTTTTCGGAAAAAGAAAATAAAAATCCGCAACCGCTTTCGCATTTGACAATTTCAGATTTGTGGCGCGCGAAGCCGTCAAAAATTTCGGCGGTCGAGAATTCGATTTTGAGCGAAACGGCACGGAAAATCATTGCTTTCGCGCCGAAAGAAATTGATGCGATTTTCACCAATCGCGGCGAAACTTTAAGATTCCAAGGATTACCTTTTGCCCGCATCAGAAAATTAGGCGACGCGGAAAAAGCGTGGTTCGGAGTTGAAGCAAAACGGCAAAGTTTAAATGAAAAAACTTTTGAGGAATTTTTAGAGTTGATTGAAAATTTGAAAATTTATCGCCGTTTCGATACGCCGAATAAACGTCACGCTTTTTACGCGCTCGCGCCCGAAGCGTGGCTCGAATCGATTCTCAGGCGCAATATCAAACGATTGGACGCGAATCTGATTTTGTCGCCGATTTACAACCAGTTTCGCGCCGGACGCGATAAAATCGATTTGCTCGCGCTGCGGAAAGACGGGCGTTTAATCGTTATCGAATTGAAAACGTCGGCAGACCGCGCGAGTGTTTTTCAAGCCCTCGATTACTGGCGCGAAATCGAAATCGAACGCCGCACGGGAAATCTGCAAAAAGCGGAAATTTTCGGCGACGCGGAAATTAAACGCGAACCGACGCTCGTTTATCTCGCCGCTCCTCTGCTCGCGTTTGACCGCGATTTTAAATTTCTGGCGCAAACCGTATCGCCGGAAATCGAAATTTATCGTTTCGATTTGAATCAAAACTGGCGGGAAAAATTGCGCGTCATCCGGCAGGAAAAAACTTCTGCGGAATAATTTTTACTTTGCGCTAATTGAAACCTCATTTACAAAACGATAGCCGATGCCGCGCACGGTTTGCAGCAGTTTCGGATTGTTCGGCTCGTCTTCCAGATATTTTCTGAGCCGGACAATAAAATTATCAATCGCCCGCGTGTCGGTGTCTTCGTTTAGCTGCCAGACTTCTTCGAGAATCGTTTTACGCGAAACGGCTTTTCCCGCGTTTTCAATCAAATAACGCAAAAGTTTGGCTTCCATCAAAGTCAGACGAATCGTTTCGTTTTCGCCGCGCAGTTCGAGATTTTCAAAATCAATCGTCCGGCGATTAACATAAAAAATTTCGTCCGGCGCGGGCGGCGCGTTTTTTTCCGACGGTTTCTCGCGGTGAAACCATTCGCGGCGACGAAGAAGTCCGTTCAAACGCGCCAGAAAAATTTGCAGTTCAAACGGTTTCGGCAGATAATCGTCCGCGCCGGATTCAAATCCGCGCAAAACGTCTTCGGGGCGATTGCGCGCCGTGAGCATCAAAATCGGCGTGAAATCTTCCGCCGCGCGCAAGGTTTGCGCGACTTCAAAACCGTCGGTTTCGGGCAGCATTACGTCCAGCACAATCGCGTCAAACTTTTCATCGGGCGATGTCGTGAGAATGTCCAGAGCCTTCCTGCCGTCGGCGGCGAGTTCGACGGCAAAACCTTCGACTTCCAGATTAAATCGCAAGCCTTCGGCAAGATGCTGTTCGTCTTCGACAATCAAAATTCTTTTCATTTTATTTTATGATTTTTTAAGTTTAAATTTTCGGCAGCTGCACGGTAAATTCGCTGCCCGCACCTTCGCCTTTGCTTTCCGCCCAAATTCTGCCGCCGTGCTTTTTAACGATTGAACGCACGATAAAAAGTCCTAAGCCCGTTCCTTTTTTCTTCTGCGTCGAGATATTCGGCACGCGGTAAAAACGATTAAAAATTTGCTTTACTTCCGACGGCGGCATCCCGATGCCGGAATCTTTGATGCGAATAATAACGAATTTGTCGTTCAAACTTTTGACGTTGACCGAAACTTTTATGTCGTCTCCCGAATACTTGACGGCGTTGTCGAGCAGGTTTGTAAAAACCGTCTGCAATTCGTTGGCATCGCCCGAAACATCGATTTTATCGCCGGAAGAATTAATCGAAATTTCGTTGTCAAAAAGCCCGTAACGATTTTGGACTCGTTCGATCGCTTCGCCCAGAATTTTCTGTAAATTGAGGTCGGAAATATTCAGCAGTTTTTTCCGCTCGCGCGCGCGGCTGGCGGATAAAACCATCTCGACGGTGTTGAGCAGTCGGTCGCTGTCGGCAAGCATTGTGTTGTAAAATTCTTCGCGCTTTTCCGGCGAAACGTCGCGCGTTTTTAAGGTTTCGAGATACAGCCGAATCGAGGCAATCGGCGTTTTAAGTTCGTGCGTGACGGCGTTTAAAAAAGCGTCGTGCTGCTCGTTGCGGCGAATCTCGCGCACCAGAAAAACCGTGTTTAAAACTAATCCGGTGATAATCAGCGAAAAGAAAATAATGCCGAAAACGAGCAACGCGATTTGTTCGAGACTGAGCAGAATCCAGCCGACGTTGAGCGCGACGGCAAGCGCAATCAGACAAATGCCGAAGATAAGAAAGAAAATGGCGGCTTTGCGGCGGCTGGCAACACGCATAATAATTCAAAGTGTAAAATGCAAAACTTCAAAAATGCAAAACTGAAAATACAAAATGCAAAATGGAAAACCGCCGCCGGGCAATTTTCCATTTTGCATCTTCAGTTTTACGTTAAATTTAAGCTGTTTGGTGAATCAATTCCTGCGTTTCGCTGATTTGTTTGGCTTCGTGTTCCTTGAGGTCAAATTCCTTGACTTTCCACGCCAGCCCGAGTTTTTCCAGAATTTTAATTTGAATCCAATTGAGGTCGAATTCATACCACGCCAAACCGTGACGCGCCGAAGTCGGATGCGCGTGATGATTATTGTGCCAGCCTTCGCCGAAACTAACTGCCGCGACCAAGCCGTTATTAGTCGAATCATCCTTCGTTTCAAAGCGGCGCGAACCCCAAACGTGCGTAATGGAATTAACAAACCAAGTAAAATGCCAGCCGAGCGTGACGCTTAAAAAAGTTCCCCACAAAACCATCGAAAAACTGCCGATGGCAAGTAAAATAAGGCTGGAAATGATAATCGGCAGATACCAGTATTTAGAGAGCGTAACCAGAAATTTATCTTTCAGCAAATCGGGAATAAATCGTTTTTCGACTTCTTCGCCGTTATCCTGCGACGTGCCGACCGTCACCCAGCCGATGTGCGCCCAGAAAGTTCCGTGACGCGGGCTGTGCGGGTCTTTGTCGGTTTCGCAAAAGGCGTGATGAACGCGATGCGTCGTCACCCAAGCAATCGGGCTGCCCTGCAAAGCCATCGAACCGAAAATCGCAAACAGATGTTCAAGCCATTTCGGAGTATAAAAACTGCGATGTGTTAATTGACGATGAAAACCTAAACCAATGCCGACGCTGCCCGTCAGCCACCAGATAACCAAAAACGCCGCCAGATTCGACCAGCTAAACGTGAACAATGCTCCGATTGCCAAAATATGAAAAATGACGATTGGAACTATCGTCACCCAGTTGATTTGCCCGTTTTTTCGTTGTTCGATTGTTGCTACTTTTTCCACTTTTAAACCTCTTAAAATTGCCGAAAATATGAAACGTTTTTCTGCTAACGTTATGATGAAAAGCGTAACAGATTTATTGTCCTGTGATTGTAAGAGTTTTGTAATTTCGCAACCGGCGGTTGGAAAATAGATTTTTCAACTTCGGTAATCAGAGCCGTCAGAAAATTATTCCGCGCGATTTTATTCGTCGTTTTTTGAAAGAGGCGTTTCTTTATTATCCCAGCGGCGATTGATTAAGCTCGCCACAAAACCCGCGCCGAAACCATTATCAATATTTACGACTGTCACGTTTGAAGCGCAGGAATTGAGCATTCCTAAAAGGGCTGCGATGCCGCCGAACGACGCGCCGTAACCGATGCTGGTCGGGACGGCAATAACCGGAACTTTGACCAGACCGCCGACGACGCTGGGAAGCGCGCCTTCCATTCCGGCGGCGACAATCACCACGCGCGACGACTGCAAATTAGAGCGTTCCGACAAAATCCGGTGAATTCCCGCAACTCCGGCATCCCAAATTCTGTTGACGCGACTGCCCATCGTTTCCGCCGTCAAAGCAGCTTCTTCCGCGACTGGAATATCGCTCGTTCCGGCGGTCACGACTGCAATTTCGCCAACGCCCAATTCGGTTTTATCGCGCCGGACGCGAATCAATTTTGCGGATTCGTGCCATTCGGCTTCGGTGCAGACGCTGCGAATCTCGCCGAATACATTTTCGTCTGTGCGAGTTATCAAGATATTCGGCGAACGCGCGGCGAGCTTTTCAAAAATGCCTGTTATCTGGTCGCGTGTTTTTCCCATTCCGAAAATCACTTCGGGAAAGCCCTGCCGTTCGCCGCGAGCGTGGTCAACGCGCGCGTAGCCGATATTTTCGTAGGATAAATTCTTGATTGCTTCGGTCGCTTCGGCGTTTGAAATTTTGCCGCGCGCGTGAGAGAGCAAAATTTTTTCGATTGCCTGACTGTTCATAAACGTAACTTTTATCTTGAAAACTTTTGAATGAGTTTTTAGTTAATTTTCACAGCGAACGAACATAATTTGCCAGCGAAACGATTTCCGCCTTTTTCATTTTTTTCTTGAACGAAGGCATTTCGCCGTCGCCGTTTGTAATAACCTGAATGTTTCGCTTGACGCTCGTTTTTTTCGCCGTCAAATCCGCCGCTTCCAGAGTTTGCCCAAGCTCGGTTTCACTTTTTCCGTCCGCGCCGTGACATCGGGCGCAGTTGCGAATATAGAGCGTTTTCGGCGAAACGACAGAATCTACGGCGACCGAATTTTCAGCCGATAAAACCGTATTCGCGCCCGACGAAAACGCCCCTGCGCCAAACAGGGCAAACATCAAAACAAAAACAGTCTTCGAGATTTTTTTCATTCTTCACCTTTCAAAAAATTTTAGTCTTGAAACATTCTATCTTAAATTTCCGCCCGCCGATTAGTTGCTCAAATTCATACTTTCGTTTATCTGCAAAAATTTAATTTAGCCTGTCGAACTCGTTTCCGCCAGTCATCTTTTATCGCCGGTAAATTTTCGTTCCCGATAAATTTTGCAGCCGCCGCTTTGTCACATTTGCGGTTACTCATTTTTACCGCCGAATATTTTGATTTCTTTGCTCACTCGCAGAATTTCCATACCGGCTCGCACCTTTGTCCGGCACGCCAGAACCGGCTTTTCCTGCCGCGCGCCCGCCAGCCAAACCTGGCAGTTAGCGCAATCGCCGTTCCAGCAAAAATCGCCCATCGAGATATTTTGCAAATCGAGATATTGAAAGCACCGCAGCAGCGAATTGTTTTCGGGAACTTTGCAATACCTGCCTAAAATTTCGATTTCGACCAGCTTATCAAACGGCTCGAAAATTTCTGAATCTATCATCTGATTATTTACGAACTCTCAAACGGAATATGTTTCATTTCTCCAAACTTTTCCAAACGTTCATCTATTGATAACATATTTGTTGTTTGGAGGAGTTTAGAAATGTCATTAGTTATTTATACCAAACCCGACTGCCCGTATTGCCAGAAAGCGCGGGATTTTTACAACGAAAACAACATCGAATTTACCGAATACGACGCGCAAAACGATAAGCGGCGGCAAAAGGAAATGCTCGATTTTTCGGGCGGCGATTTGGTCGTGCCGTGCATTGTCGAAAACGGCGAATACGTTCAATCCGGCTGGGGCAACCCGCCGCGCGGCTGAACAATCATACCCGACTAACCGGCAGTTTGCCGATACAAGATTTTAGAACGCGAAAGGCGGATTGCGGATTTCCGAATTTCTACTATAAAATTTATTTGGAATGTGCCTGTTTCAATCCGCAATCTGAAATCCGCATTCCGCAATCATTATGATTGGTTCGACGATTCATCAATATAAAATCCTCGAAAAACTTGGCGCGGGCGGGCAGGGAACGGTTTATAAAGCGCAGGATACCAAGCTAGACCGCACGGTGGTTATCAAAGTTCTGCCGCCCGAATTAACTACTAAAACCGCCAATTTTAAACGCTTTGAGCGCGAAGCCCAGCTTTGCTCGCAACTCGACCATCCGAATATCTGCACGATTTACGATTTCCACAACGACGACGGAATTTTTTATATTGCGATGCAGTATGTCGAAGGCAAAAATGTCCGTCAACTGGTCAACGGTCGCCCGCTCGAACTGAAAAGCGCGCTTTCGATTGCCATCCAGGTTTGCGGCGCGCTTGCTTACACGCATTCGCGCGGCATCATTCACCGCGACATTAAAGCCGGAAATATAATGGTTACTGACACCGGACAGGTTAAAATTCTGGATTTCGGATTGGCAAAACTCGTCGAAGACGAAAATGCTATGCCGACGGGAACTGACCGCACAGAGATTACGGAAGTCGGCATTCCATACGGCACGGCAACTTACGCCGCGCCCGAACAGGCGAAAGGCGAACGCGCCGACGCTCGCGCTGATATTTTTTCGACCGGCGTTTTGCTCTATGAAATGCTGACGGGCATCTGGGCTTTTCAGGGAAAAACCGTCATCGACGTGCGCCACCAGGTTTTATACGGCACGCCAAAACCGATTGCCGAAATGCGTCCCGAACCGATTCCGCCTCAATTGCAGCAAATCGTTGATAAGGCTCTCGCCAAAAATCCCAATGACCGCTATCAAAAAATTTCGCAGATGCGCGACGAACTTCGCGCCGTGCTGCAAGAGATTTCAGGTGTTCCGATAATGCAAAACGATACTTTCGCGCCGCGCCACGCCGGTAGTGCTAATCCGGTGAAACGCGCCTGGAAATGGATCACCGGCAAATCGTTGGATAATTCGCTTGCCCGCACGCCGTCGGTTTCAAACGCGCCGATGAATACTTCCGAGCCGAATTCGTCTTCGCCTTCGTTGACCGGCACGGGAACGGGAAAGAAAAGCGTGGCGATTCTGCCGTTTAAAAATTTAGGTCAAGATACGGCTCTGGCTTTTTACGAATTCGCGCTTGCCGATGCCGTTATCACCGAACTCGCCCAACTGCGTTCTTTAATCGTCCGCCCGTCGTCGGTCATCGCTAAATATCAGAGCAAAAATTTTGACCCGCGCGAAGCCGGACGAGAGTTAAACGTCAACGCGGTTTTGTCCGCCGGATTCCTGCGTTCCGGCGAAAAAATTCGCGTGACGGCGCAGCTTCTTGATGTTTTAACGGGCGATATTTTGTGGAGCGACCGGATTGATGCCGAAGGCGGCGACATTCTCGCGCTTCAGGATATGATTGCGCGGCGAATCTTAGCCGGACTCGAACTTCAGCTTTCACCGAAAGAAGAAGAAAAACTCGGTCGCCGTCCGACTGACAACCCTGAAGCCTACGAAGAATTTCTGCGCGGGCGCGACAATTTCGGGCGTTTTATTTTCCGCACCGTCGCGGCGGAAGACTGCGAGGCGGCGATTGCTAATTTCAAACACGCTATCGAACTTGACCCGCATTTCGCGCTTGCTTATTCCGGCTTGGGCGCGTGTTACGCCAATCGCCTGTTTAAAGGAATGGGAACGGCGGAAGATTATACCTACGCCGAAGCCGCTTTTTCAAAGGCGTTTTTCTACGACCCGAACGTCGTCGAAGCCCGCGTTTTAACCGTTTTGATTTACTTGTCGCGCGGCGAAAAGAAAAAAGCGCGGGCGGAAATTATCGCTTTGCAAAAACAATTTCCGAACGACGCGCCGCTCTATTTTGTCAAAGGCACGATGCACCGTTTGGACGGCGAATATGAAGAAAGTTTGAAAAGTTTCGCACGTCTGGCGCGACTCGACCCTGTGGCGCGCGTCGTCGCCGCATACAATCGCGCGCGGATTTTTTTGTATCAGGGGCTTTATGACGAAGCCCTCCGCGAGCTTGACGAAGGCGCAAAGTCAGAACCGAATCATCCGCTGCTGAGAATTTTCCGCTCGTCCGTGCTTCTCTATCAGCATAAAGAAGACGAGGCGATTAAAATTGTCGAAGACGTTTTGGCGAACAATCCGAAAATGGACGGTATTCGTCCGCTTTACGCGATGTATCTGGCGCACGTCGGACGCAGCGACGAAGCGCGGGCGCAGCTTACCGACGAAGCGCGAAATCTGGCGAAAGCCGACCACGATATGGCTTACTGGATGACGATGGCTTCGGCGCAATTAGGCGAAAAAGACGAAGCGTTTTTCTGGTTAGAGCGCGCCATTAAACTTGGCAACGAAAATAAACCCTGGTTTGAAAACGACAAGATGATTGCATCCCTGCGCGACGACCCGCGCTTTGTCGAGTTGATGCATAAAATCGAAGAAGATTTAGCCACTAAGTAATGTTTGCCAATTATGGATTTCAGCCGCGCATACAGGATTTAATAGGAACAAATAATGAAACCTAAAAGAAATCTCGTAAAAATTATAATTGGTATTTTCTTAGTCTTTGGTGCGGGCAGCACTTTGCATTTATATTAACCTTTGGTGCTAGTTTTGGAAAAGCTAAGTTGTTGAAAATAAAAAACAACAGTTTTTGAATCAAGAGATTTTCTGCAAAATTGCATCTATTTTAGCGAATTTACGAAAAAAAGAATTTAATCGAATCGCTAAGTCCTTTATTTTCAATGTTGCAAACTAGCACCAAAGGTTATTATCCAGTCAGTAATAGCGAAACAATGGTGGCTTTAACTACAGATATTTGTATATTGTTAGACGGTTTTTATCTTCTTTATCGAGGATTTTACCCGCCAAATTGAAACATCGCATTATTAGGTTCTGTTGACATTTTATCTGAGCCGGACAATTGTGCTGGCAAACTGCACGAAACTTAAATAGTTCTTTGCCAGTTTATCAAATCTGGAAAACACTCGCTCGCCGAAAGTGTTTGAGTTTCCCGATAGAGCATTCAATTAAATGGCGTTCCTTGTATAAATCCGTGTCAATGGCTC
>JBPCRW010000163.1:0-3109 GCA_050996405.1 Pyrinomonadaceae bacterium
CGGCAGTAAACTTCGTGCGACTTAATAACTGGTTCAACGAAGTGCCGATTGCTCCAACGAGACGACCCTTATTTGTCAGAGTAATCAGGCAGACGAGGCTGTCATAACGAATTCGCCAGCAGTATCATAAGTGCGGAAGAACCTTTTCAGCACACAAAACTCTCTTTCCTCCTCGTTTTGGTTTTCAGATTTAATTCATTTTCAAACTGCATCGGACTTTTGTAGCCTAATCCCCTATATGCTCTTCTTCTATGATTCTGTAAAAATCGCTTTATTCTCGTCGCTTCGCTCCCACACTCTTTTCTTGTCTCGGTAAATGCTTAGGTAAATCCAATTCATCTTTGACTAACACTTCCAGCCAAACATTGGCGACATCGGCATAAGCGCATAATACATACCATGGCGGTTCTAATGTATTGCGCTCGTATTTTGAAATACGATCTCTTTCCAAATCATTTTCTAATCCAAGCTTTCGCAACATCTCATTTTGTGAGAGTCCGCCATCAATTTTATTTCTAATCTCAAGCAGTTTTTCCGCCAATCTTTCCGGTCGTGGTCTGTTTGCTTTACCCATCGATTGTCTCCCGCCGATAGGTATCAACAAAAACGATTTGAGATTTGCGTTTAGGTATATTTATACCTAAACTGTTATTATTAGATAAAGCCGCCGAAATCTGATTATGAAAGATTCTTCGGACGGCGTAACGCATCAACCTTTTTTCACCGCGCTACGCATGATTTGTAATGCTTGAGAGGTTAGCTTTTAATTTATCAGAAAGTTATACCATTCGTCATTATTGGCGAGTTTGTTTGGTTTGCCTGTTATTGTTCCTCTCTGTTTCTGCACAGGAAAGACAAGAGCCGTTAAATATAACCGACGAAGATATAAAGCTAACGATTGAGTCTTTCAAAACTGATAATCCGCAAAAAAGCGTTGAAGATTTTAAATCGAAAATGCCTACTCCGGTAAGCGACGCGGAGTTTAGACGCGAAGTCCATCAAAAGCTCGAAGATTGGGTTATAAAACTCCAAATTAAGAATTCTTTGCTGGAAGAAAAGATAAGAAAATTAATTGAGCCGGTTTTAAACCTTTACGGAAGAATGGATTCTTACGACATTATTATTTTGAACAATAAAACGCCTTTTGTGCGACTGGATGCCGGAGTCGTTTTGATTTTAACGACCGGACTTTTCAGCGAGGCGCAAAACGACGATGAAATTTTGGGTTATATCGCTCACGAAATCGGACACGAGTATTTTACCGACTACACGATTTTTACCAAGCATCTTTTCGAGCTGGTTAAAAGTAATGGCAGAGAACGCGCTTTAAGCCAAAGATTTGCCGATGTGCTGGCTATTCTTGAACTCGAATGCGATGCCTTTGCCGCAATTACTCTGAGCTATTTAGGCTATGACTCACTTGCCTTTATTGAAGGAATCGAAAGAACCGCGAAAAAGTATAAAACGGTTTCTGATAATCTCCATCCACCTGCCGAGATGAGAAGAAAAGTAGTAACAGGTGTTTTAGCCGATATTAAGCAATCATCTGCCCAAAGAAGAATCTCTCCGATTTTCAAAGACATCAAACAAATTATTGCTCGGCAGCCTTAAACCTGTTTCCGCTACGCCTTAAATCGTTTATCCACAGAATAATTAAGCAAGCTCGATTTGACCTTGATAGAGCCAAATAATGAGCAGTCTGCCTTGCCAATTTCTGGCACTTCAATTTCTAAAATCCGGCGATTTTCACTTTAGGTTTGAGAGAAATTGAAGTGCCGGTTTTTCTAAATAAAGTTATATAAAGAAAGTAATTAAATAAAATACCCGTAAGTCTGTGGATAAACTGTCCGGCACCAATTGATTCGCTTTAAGAGTCTAAATTTTCCCTCTATTTTCGTTTTCGTTTGAATGTTACGGTAATTTTATCGTTATTTATTTTAATTACTTTGTCTTTTCAAGAAAAAACCAACCTGCAAATAAATCAAAACATTTCCTACCCATCCCGAAATCCAAAAGTTCTTCGTTCCAAAGAAATCTGGTGGACACCCGTTTGGAACGGACTTCTGCTTGAGCCTAATGCCAAACACTATAAAGCGATAGGACGCGCCGTTTGGCTTTATTTATACCTATTGATTTACGCCAATCGCCAAACCGGAAAACTCTTTCGTAGATTACCAACCATCGAGCGGGATACCGGAATCGGCATTCGCACTATCCGTCGCTGGACTCAAAAATTAAAACAAAACGGTTATATCGAAACCCGCCAAACGGGACGCTCGCTGGAAATCTCCATTACCAAGTGGAAGCCAATTAAATAATTTATTTTGTGCGTTTCTTACCTCAATTATGTTTCAATTTCAATGTCTAACATCAAACCCTACATTAATCGCATCATTTGCGGCGATGCCTTGAAAATCTTGCAGAAACTTCCCACAGAAAGCGTGGACTGCGTTGTCACCAGTCCGCCGTATTGGGCTCTGCGGGATTACGGCGTAAAAGAACAAATCGGATTAGAGTCGAGCATTGAAGAATACCTTGAAAAGCTGCTTGCTGTTTTTGATGAAATAAAAAGAGTATTAAAACCAGAGGGAACGTGCTGGGTCAATTTCGGCGACACATATGCCAATAAAACAAAAGGCGGACATCGAAACAAATTGCAAAACAATATGTTCGACTCGCTGACAAGGCGAGCTACTTTTCCGAAGTTAAAAACCAAACTCGACATTCCGGCAAAATCATTATGTTTAGTTCCGTCAAGATTTGCGCTTCAAATGATTGAACAAGGCTGGATACTGCGAAATGAAATCATCTGGCATAAACCGAATGCGATGCCGCAAAGCATTAAGGATAGATTCACCGTTGATTTTGAAAAGATATTTTTCTTTGTCAAAAGCCGGAGATACTACTTCCGACAGCAGTATGAACAACTAAAGAATCCTGAACGATTGAAAAGGCGATTGCTTGATCCGAATAACAAACATAAATATACGAAAAGTTATTGGTTTTCAACCAACCCTAAAATCTCGGAAAAACGCAGATTAAAAATGCTCGCAACGGGTAGAAACAAGCGATGCGTTTGGACCATCGGGACTATTAATTTTGCGGGCAG
>JBPCRW010000164.1:0-26131 GCA_050996405.1 Pyrinomonadaceae bacterium
CGAATTATCTGATTTGCCTTTTTCTATAAACTCATTAACACTTACCTTTGAACAATTATGTATTTTTGCTTTACCCAAATAAGTAAAGTAACCCTCATTCGCTGTGAAGATAACTGGTGTATCTAGTGCTTTGTAATCTAAGTTTTCGCACTTACTTTTTCGTAATGGCGATTTAGTTTTTCTCCGGCGTTTTCAATCGTAAATTGCCATTTGACCTTGATTTCAAGTTCGTTTCGTTCTTTGACAAGTTCAGATGTCTCGCCGCTCAAGGTTTCTATATCAGGAATTCGACGCGACAGGCATTGCCGCGAAATCGCTGAGAGTTCCAACTCCGCCATATTGAGCCACGAGCCTTTTTTCGGCGTGTAGTGAAACTCGAACCGCTTCATCAAAGAGTAGGCTTCGGCAGGCGGCAAGTCCTCGTAAAACGAAGAAGCAGTGTGCGTGTTCAGGTTATCCTGCACCAGCACAATCGCTTCGGCGTTTGCCCAGGTTTTGACGATTTCCTGAGCAAAGCGGCAGTAATCGGCTTTGGTTCGGCGCGGGTAAACTCTAACCAATCTTTTGCCCGCCAGCGGCTCGAAGGCGACAAACACCGATGCCACGCCTTTGCGCTCATACTCATAATCGAACTTTTTGAGTGAGCCGTGTTTCATCGGCAAGGGCGCGACTTTTTCGCCGAGCATTTGAAACGGCAGCTCGTCAAGGCAAATGACCGGTCGCTTTTGGTCGGGCGGCAATTGGTAAAGCGATAAAACATCTTCCATTCGTGCCAGATATTCGCCCGTCATCTGCCCTATGCACCACATCTTTTTCAAATGCGGTCGGAGTTCGTTTTTTTCAGTATCGAGCGGACGTGATTGTGCGACACCGAATCGCAAAAGCCGAACTCGACCGCTTTGTCCGCCAAGAGGCGCAATGTCCAGCGAGCGTGACCGGTCGGTGCTTCAGAACACGCCAGGGCTGTAATGCGGGCGCGAGCCTCACCCGAGATTGAAACGGGTTTGCCCGAACGCGGCTTCTCCGCTAAGGCTGATCCTAAACCTTCGGCGAGAAAGCGCCGTTTGATATGATAGACGCTCATCACACTGCAACCGAGAAGTCGTGCAATCTCCGGCGGGGGCGTGTGTTTTGAAAGCAAATCGAGAATCCGGGCGCGATTGTGCTGACGGTTTGACCCGGTGCCGCCGGAAAATAAAGTTTTCAAAGAACGTCGTTCTTCGTTTGAGAGTTGAATAAATTCTGTTTGTCGAGCCATTGTTAAAGAATAACAACAGTTTCGACTATTCACAAAAACTTAGATTACAAAGCACTAGTCAGGGTAAATTTTAAATCTGTTGCCACGCTTTTCGCTGCTCCGATATGTTTGTTTTTTATTTCTCCATCGTAAACCGCAATGGCAATTGTCGCGTTGCTTTTCGACAATGCTTTTTTGATTTTCTCGAATGAATCTTCCAGCAAATTTTGAGGGTCATATGAGCCGTCGGGATTCGGTGGAAGAGCGATAAACCACAAATTACCGACTTGCATACCGCGAAGATTTTCAGCATTACGATATTCAACCGGTAAGTTTTCAAAGTTGATATCTACAATAGTTTTTTTGATTTCTTCTAATATTTGAAGAGTTTTCTCTGCCGGAAAATTGGGATTAACGGATTGCAGAGCAGAAGAATTTGATTCTGCAAAATTACTCTTATTGTTGTTAGCTGTACTTTTTAACTCCTGAATCGTACAAGATTTATTTTGGGAGATGTTTTGATTAGACCGCGAATTTGAACTGCTCTCTTGAATACTCTCCATCCGATTCGGTTTATTTGAAGTTGCGGACTTAGGAGCTTCTGATAAATCTATTAATTTAATTTGAGAAATTTGCCCAACCTGATCCGGCTGATTATTTGATTTAAAAAAATCATTGAGCAAGCCGATAATTTGATTTTGCGATTCAACCAGTTTATTTTGAGTGTTAATAATTTGCTTCTGATTCGTTTCCTGCCGCTCGTTTGACAATTTTACCTGCTCACTTGACGCATTAATCTTTACGATCAAGTGGTCATAGGCTTTCCCAAATTTAATTACCAAACTTTCAATATCGCGCAGGTATTCGCCGAACCCGGCGACTGTCGCCAAATGCTTATCAAGTTCGTCAAAGATGTCCCTGATGGTTGTCAGATCCTGCCGGATGATTTCTTCCGTCAGTTTGCTCAATACAATATTCGGTTCTTCTTTTTTCTTGCCCATTAACTGCACATGTTTAGGCACCGGGTCATCGCCGTATTTTTTATTACCGAAGAATTTCATTTTGATTACTCCTTTTACATTTAGTTTTATTCACTTTTAGAATCTTTTTACTGCCTTAACCGAAGAACGCCCGGTTGACCGGCGGCACACGCTTTCGGCAGCACTTCGCACCCGCGCCGCTGGCGAACTTTTATTTGATTTCACTTTTGCACCATTGCTCTTTTTTCATTTTTTTCTTCCTTCAACCCGTGCGCTTGAGCGATGTCGCCATCGCTTTGCCCTTTTCGCTCCAATGCCGAGCTTTATCCTTTCGCTCTCTTGCTGTCCGCTGCCAACCAGACCACGCACCCGCCTAGGCGGGCTTTCCGGCTTTTCAGCTTCTGACTTTGCGTTTCTCTCGTTTTGCGCTTCGCTCACTTTTCCTCACCTTCGCTTTCCCTACTTTGCTTTTTCTCACCTTCGCTTGCCTCTCACTGACCTGCCTTTTCACGCTCCGTACACTTACTTGCTTCCGCCTTTTGCACGCTTCCTGTTTCTGTCGGCGCGCGCCGCCCGGCATCCGCCGCGTTCCGACTTCCAGCTTTTCCTGCTCTCTGGCAGTTGCGCCTCAATCCAAGTCAACCGGCACGCTCTGGCAACTGCCCGCGGGCTGCATCAATCACTCAATCAGACTTCCCGACGAGTTCCACTCTTCCGGTCTCAATCTGATTCTTCTTTTACTAATCATCTATTCTCATTTTCTGCATCAACCGCACTTGCGCTTCAATCCAGTTTTCCGACACCGCGACACCATTCCCTTTCTCCCACTACGCATTTTTTCTACCACGCTTATTAGCCCGAAAAGACGGGCTTTTCGGGTCTAACTTTTTTCTACGGGTATAAAATAGTTACGCGCCTGTTTTTCGTTTGGTAGAAAATTTGTATAACTTTTTTCTACCAAGAATTTTTTCGCCAAGTTTCGCCTGATTTTTCTTCTTTCCAAGTTCATTTCTTTCTGTTTGTTGGCTGATTTTTTTTAATTTGCGACGGCTTTAACGGGTCTGATGATGGATTTATTTTCGGTTAAAAATATATTATTTGCCGCGCACATCTCTTTTATTTCTTCGTATCTTTCGCTGGTTGACACGGCGATTATGACTTCGGTCGGTGTATTTTTTACCGCATAATTTGCCCGGTCTATCTTCTCTTTGATTTGCGCCTTGGTTAGTTCCGGGCTTTCAATCACTACTTTTATGGGCGAAAATTTTGTCGCGTCGAGCGGTGAAAACTCCGCGTGACGCGATGCGTCGGAATATCCTCGAAACTTAAAATTGCTCTCCGTAAAGAATGAAATGACCTCTGAAATGACGACTGATTTAACTCTTGAAGCTCTGCCGTGATTAATATCTTCGTTATTTTTGGCAAACCAATACAGCTTATTCGGTCGCCCGCGAAGCCGCGCCGGAGTCAGTTTCACTTCTTCCGAGATAAGTTTTCCGTTTTCGTTTAGTCGTTTAAGAGTTGCGAAAACATGCGTTGATTTCTCATTTAAGATTCCGGCGAGCGCTTTTCCCGTATAGGTTTCATTACGCAGTCTGAGAAAATCCATAATTTTTTCTTCAAGTTTGTTGCGTCTTGCTCCATTCTTTTTCTCTTTCTTGGTTTCCGCTTTCGGCATCTTTGGCGAGAGCGGCTGGCAGACATTTTCAAGTATCCAGACCGCTTTTAGCTTGTCTTTTTTAGTGGCAATGACCATTTCTTTTTGCACTTTTGAGGTCACAAACCAGACCATTCCGTCGGGTTTCGCTTCAATTTGCGTGCGGCGGTAATTGATTGCCGCTTCGCCTTCGATTTCAAATTTCGGATTATTAGGGTTATCTTCTGAGAGCAACACGGCGCGGAAATCTCCGGTTTCTTCTCCCATTGTTTCCCGTTGCCACTTTGGATTGATACCTTGTCTTAAGAATTCGTGGCGGCGTTTCATCAGCCGGCTTTTAAGCTCCCTTTCGGGAATAAAGTCGCAGATGATTTGCTTTTCGTGTAGTTTCAGGAAACATTCGGTGACCGCCAGCTCGTGCGGAATACGGTCTTTTTTCTTGCCGCACGGCAGTCCTCCTTCGCAGGCAAAACGGACAAAATACTTGTCAATAACCTGAGCCGCCGCCACGCCTTTTGCCGTCAAATACCAGACGTTGACGACTCCGCCACCCATTTGTTTTGGAACTGAATGTTTGATTCCTTGCCGAGATACCCGTCCGTGCGAAGCATCCCGTCGGCTTCTTTTAAGACTTCGCGGTATTTTTCTTCCTTGCTGTCAGCCAGATTTAACTGGTATTTATCATAGCGCGAGAGCGTCGTGCAAAGCCGGAGAAGCTGCCCGTCCGAAGCAATTCCGACCACTCCCAGCGTGACCAGAATTCGCGCGGCGAAGTTTTTGTGCTTGACGATTTCTTCGATTAAAATTTCTTCTTCATTCATAATTTGAAATTTAAACGTTTTCTTTTTTAGCCATATTCAAATTTCGTGCCGCAGAATTCTAAAGAAGGATTTTCTCTTTAAAGAACGCTAATTGTTGATTGTTCTGTATTTAGCTGAATTTATGTAATTTTGTAAAAAGACCTCTAAATATTTGCTTCCATATGGCGTGCAAATTTGCACATTAACAAAAAAAATGGTGTGCAAAATTGCACATTTCAACTCTCTAGATTCTTAAAATAAACAATTTTATTCATCAAAAAGTTGGTAATTTGCAGATTTCCTCTCGAAATTTTGAGCTTTTCCATAATTTTATTTGGCACGCCCATTGCTCAGGGTGCTTTCAATGTCGCTAAATTACGGTGCGAGATAAAACGGAGACATAGATGAAGGACAGTTAATTAATTTTCTTTTGAGTATCACTTTAGAGTGAATGTCAAAATTTACGGTAGATTTTTATGAAAGAACACCGGTTTCGAGTAAAACTCAGCGTAATGGCGCGAATACTTTCCAGATGCCCGAAACAATTTAAACAAGATGTCAAGAAATATGACATCCCGCATTTGGGAATTGGACGCGACCTGCTTTTCTATCCGCAGGAAGTTGAGGAATATTTATCGGAACTGACCAAAGCGAGAAACTCAAAGCTGAAAGAGGTAAAAGAAAAGACTATAAAAAATAAATCGATGCGGCAACACAGCTTCTCGTCTCAAATTATCTCAAAAAAGGAGGGTGAGCAAAGCTCCGAACCATACTTTAAATCTCTTCTCGGATTGAGATAAATCATTCTCGATATTATAATTATCTAATATGGTTGATGTTCGTTCAGAGAGGAGTAAGAACACTTATGCCAATCTACACGGACAAAAAAAGCAACACCGTTTTCGTCAAATTCGATTATAACGGTGTGACTTATAAAAAACGTTTGCCGCGCGAAACAAAAAAGGGCGACGCAAAGAAATTTGAAGCGACTTGGAAATCCAGTCTCTTCCGAGAAAGATACGGCTTAGAAGAAAAACCACAAATCAGATTTGAGGATTTCTTGGTCAAATATTTTTTGCCGTATTCAAAAGCCAATAAAAAATCATTTGAGCGCGATGTAATTATTTGCAAAATCGCTCTCGAATTCTTTAAAAGCAAAAACTTGCGGGACATAAAAGCGTCGGATGTCGAGGAGTTTAAAATTAAACGCCTTAAAACATCGACTATTCACGACCGGGAGCGAAAACCCGCCACCGTGCAGCGCGAGTTGTCAGTGGTTTCAAAAATTTTCTCGCTGGCTTTGACAAATGACTTTGTCGATTTTAATCCCTGCCAGCGAGTTAGGAATTTGAAATTCAACAATACCGTCACCCGCAAGCTAGACGAAAAAGACGACGAAAGATTTTTCGCCGCCTTTGAGTCCGACTGGGCGCACGATATTTGTCAATTAATTTTGAATACGGGATTGCGGCAGAACGATGCTGTCGGTTTGCAAAGGTCACAACTTGATTGGAATAGCGAAGAAATCAAACTCGTCCAAGGGAAAACCGGAGTTGAGATTACTATTCCGATTAACGGAACGGTAAAAACACTCCTGCAAAACTGGCTGAACAAGTATGACAGCCCTTATGTTTTTCCAAGTCCTAAAACCGGAACAAAAGGAACATCAGTCAAAAAGGCAGTGCTGGGTGCTTGCCGGAGGTCAAAAGTCCCTTATATATCGGTGAGGGATTTACGCCGGACTGTTGCCAGCCGATTGCTCAATCGCGGGGTCAATCACATTACGATTGCCGCTATTCTTGGGCATACCGATTTACGGATGGTGCAGCGTTATGCTCAATCAACGAGCGATAAACGCCGTGCCGTCAAACTGCTCGAAAATCAAAATCGTGCCAAAATCGTGCCAACGCCGGAAAAAGAAAAAGCACTCACGGGCAGTAAGTGCTTGAAAACAAATGGTGGAGCAGAGGGGGGTCGAACCCCTGACCTCAGCATTGCGAACGCTGCGCTCTGCCAAACTGAGCTACTGCCCCACAAGCAAATTTTTATGATAAAAATCTAACGGCGATGTGTCAAATTCATAAATTCATTTGATTGCTCAAATTATTTATTTTATCGACAAAATTACTGTAGTGTTGCGGCAAGCAGCGAGTCTTTCGGGTCGGAAGCGAAAGCGCAGCCGTCTTCGATTTTGCCGATGATGCCGTGAAAAACTACTTCATCTTTTGATAACACGACGACGACATCACCCGGGCTGTATTGTTTTTCGTTGATTGGAAATTTGATAATCGTCGCGTTTCCGCCTGTCTGCGTGACAGCTTCATATTCAAAAGCGTCGGCGTTAAAACTGATTGTCTGACAAAATGCTACTTCCATAATTTATTCTTAAATTTATATTTATTTGAAATTTGTATAAAGATTCTAACTTTTCAAAGACGTAAAGTCCAAACTGATTGCGTCGTGGTCGGAAAGCGAAACGTTTTCCGAGTCTTTTAAATTACCGATTGTTTCCGGTTTTCCTTTCACTTCGATTCCCTTTCCGGCAAACCAGTCGAGCCGCGCGGAAACTCGTCCGCCGACCTGTTTTGCAGCCCAAAAAATAAACGGGAAACACCATGCCGGAACCCAATCGCGCAAGTTTTTGTTGTAAGCGACGTTGTCCATATCATAATGCAGCGTTCCCGCGCCTTCTTCATTTAGACTTTTGTAATCGTAGCCGCGCCTTGCTAATTCACTAAATAATTCTTTTTCAAAATAGCGGTCAGGATGCGGAAAATGATTTCGCGCGACATTGCGAACGCCCATCAAGACGCGCCGCCAGTAGCCTAAAATCGCGCGTGTCGAGTTTTGCGCGTTGTAAGTTGTGGTGTTCCAGTCGCCGCCGATAATGACTGGAAGTTTCGGTAATTTTTCGAGATGTTCAAGCACGATTCGCATCTGCAATCGGCGATGTTTGCGCGAAGAATGCGCGTCTAGATGCAGCGTGACGGCGCGAAAATCGCCCGCCGGATGTTGGATGTCGGCAATCAAAGCACGAAGAAATCCGAGTCGTTTTTCCTTGCCGCGCATTTTATCTTTTCCGTTCGGAAGCGCGACGGTGTGAACGTTTTTCAAAAGATATTTCGAGAAAATCGCCAAACCGTGCAGCGATTTCGTATTCTCGCCCGCCGCAAATTCTTCAATGCCGCTGCCCTTTTGCAAGGCAATATAGACGGGAGCAAAAGCGTAATTCAGTTTTAATTTTCCGGCTAATTCCCGCGCCACAAAACGATTTCCGCTGCGTGCCATTCCGTAATCGAGTTCGGTCAAAAGTAAAACGTCTTTATCTTTTAATTGTGGATGATTTTTTAGTGCTTCGATGATTCCTGCAAAACGAATTCCGCGTTCGATGTTCCATGCCAGCGATTTAACTGTTTCGTTTTTTTCAAAAACTTCGGGCGCAAAATTTTCCTGCGCGACGGCGTTCAGAATTCTTTCAACGTCAATTTTAATTTTTTGATAAACGGCGGATTTTTCGGTTTCTTTGGTTGAATTGAATTCGAGTAGTTCGGGAAAATAGCGGTTTAAATTATGCTCTAAAATCGCGGGCGAATGCGTTTGTAAAACTTTTTCGGCAGTCATAAAAGAAAAGATAAAGGGTAAAAAGTAAAAGATAAAAAGTAAAGTGAAAAAACAATTTTACGGCTTTACTTTTTACTTGTTTCAGTCGTCATATCTTTCCTTGCTCGGCGCAATCGCCAAAAGCTCGGCGCAATCGCCAAAAAATCTCGCGTGATTTTTTCCGAATAAATTTCTAAAAGTTTCGCCACGCGCTCGTGCTTGTCCGAAAAGAAAATCAGTCCGACGTGCTTCGGCTTTGAAACGCGACAGACGATTTCCGCATCCGTGTAATGCGACGTATCGGGCTTTTCCTCTTTTGCCAGCGCGAGCGTAATTCCGGCGTAATCTCTGCGAATTTTCGGCGGCTGATACGGATTTTCTCTCGTCACAATTTCGAGTTTCGCCCATTCGCGCCACAGATTAAATCCGGCGGCGTGTTCTAAAACGTTGGCGATAAAAGCTCCGCCGACGCGAGCCGCAACTTCCAACAAAAAAAATTCTCCGCTCGCGTCCGACTGCAAAAACTCGGCGTGGGCGATGCCGCGTTGATACTCGAAAGCCTTTAAAAGTTTTTTGTTCAATCGTTCCAATTCTTTTCTTTCCTTTGATTTATACGGCAAAACGGAAGTTGTAAAAACGCCGCCTTCGTGCGAAACGGTCATCGGCGGCTTCCCATAACCGCTGATTCCGGCGGCGATAATTTTTCCGTTTTCGACGACCGAATCAACGTGAAAAACTTTGCCTTTGATAAAGCGTTCGATTAAAAATTGTGACGGGTGGTCGCGCCAGGTGTGACGCGCATCGAGTTCGTTTAACGTCTGCCAAACTTGTTCCGCCGTTTCGCATTTACGAATGCCGAAAGCGTTGACTTCCGTGCGCGGTTTGATAATCCAGGGCGCGGAAACTTTTTCCAGAAATTCGTTTATCGCTTCGGCGTTAAAAGCCGATGAAAATTCGGGACACGGAATTTTCGCTGCCGCCGCGACATTCCGCATCCGCAGTTTGTCGCGGAAACGCAAGGCTGATAAATTGCTTATTCCTTCAATCTGCAAATGCTCGCGCGCTTTTGCCGCCGTCAAAACGTCAAATTCGTCAATGCCGACCACGCGGTCAATCGGTTCGCCGCCCGCAATGTTTGTGACGGCGCGAATATAATCTTCGATTTTCGCGCTTCTCTTAACGGCTTTGACGGCGTTCAAACTCGTCCACGCCCAAGTCTCGTCAAGCAAATCTTCGCGCGTCACTAAGCTGACGCGCCAATTGGCTTTCCGGCATTCGTCGAAAAAATCATTTCCTTTGAATTCGCTGGCAATGCAGACGATGTGTTTTTCCATATCCGAATTTTGTTTTGTTTCGGAAAGAATGGCACAATTTAACTGTAAAAACAATGGCTTTTTTGACGGCGAATTTTTAAAGCCTTCGGCGGCATCTAACGATTGCTGGAAATTGGAGAAGAACAATGGGCAATTTAAATATTGTAGATTTGGTTTCAAATTTAGTGATTTATATGGTCGTGCTGCTGCTGGCGATTTCGGCGCACGAAGCCGGACACGCCTGGATGTCGTATAAATTCGGCGACGACACGGCGTATCAACTCGGTCGCGTAACTTTGAATCCGGTCAAACACACCGACCCGATTGGAACGCTTTTAATTCCAATAATCAGTTTTGTTTTCGGCGCGATGGGCGGCGCGATGGGAAGAATTCCGCTGATTGGCTGGGGCAAGCCGACTCCGGTCAATCCGCGCAAATGGACGAATTACAAAACCGCCAACGTGATGGTTTCGATTGCCGGAGTTCTGGCAAATCTCGTGTTGCTGATAATCGGAATTGCGCTGGCAAAAATTATGATGACGCAGGGCTTCGGAATTGAGGAATTTCTCGGCAGGAGTCATAATCCGCTGGCGATATTTGTCGGCAACTTAATGACGCTTAACCTATCGCTGTTCGTCTTTAATTTACTGCCTTTTCCGCCGCTCGACGGCAGCAAAATTCTTTCGACTTTTCTGCCCGCCAGTTTCCAGCCCGTTTTGAATTTGTTCGAGCAATACGGCTTTTTGATTCTGATGTTTTTTATTTACATCGGGGTTTTTAATTTCATTATCGCCCCGTTTTATTTTGGATTGATTTACTTGCTCGTTTTATGAAAAAACGTATCTTCAGCGGCGCGCAGCCGACCGGAAATCTGCATATCGGCAACTATCTCGGCGCGCTCAAAAATTGGGTCGCGCTGCAAGAGAATTACGAAAGTTTTTTCTGCATCGTCAATCTGCACGCCATAACTCTGCCGCAAAATCCCGAAATTTTGAAACGGAAAACTCTGGATTTGGCGCGGATTTATCTGGCTTCGGGAATCAACACAGAAAAATCTACAATTTTCATTCAATCGGATGTATCCTGTCACGCCGAACTTGCGTGGGTTTTGTCGTGCATCGCGCGAATGAGCGAGATTGAACGGATGACGCAGTTTAAAGACAAAGGCAAAGGCAATCGGGAACGCGCTGGTGTCGGACTTTTTACGTATCCGGTTTTGATGGCTTCCGATATTTTGCTTTATCAAACCGACCTTGTTCCAATCGGGCAAGACCAGAAACAGCATCTCGAATTAGCGCGCGATTTGGCGGAAAGATTCAACCGCGATTTCGGCAAAGCGTTCGTCATTCCCGAACCGTATATCCCGCAGGTCGGCGCGAAAATTCAATCGCTCGCCGAACCCGAAAAGAAAATGTCGAAGTCTGACGAAAACGCCAACGGTTCGATATTTTTGCTCGACGACGCGGATACGATTCTCAAAAAATTCAAAAAAGCCGTCACCGATTCGGGAACTGAAATAAAATTTGACGAATCGCGCCCCGCAATCAAAAATCTGCTGACGATTTACCAATTGATGACAGGCAAAACGCCCGCCGAATGCGAAGCGAATTTTGCGGGCAAAGGCTACGGGCAATTCAAAACCGAAACCGCCGAAGCCGTCATTGAATTTTTGAAACCGTTTCAGGAGCGAGTCAAAAATTATTCGGATGAAGATCTGAAAAATATCTTGAAAACCGGCGCGGAAAAAGCGAAAACGATTGCGCGGGAAACTTTGAAAGACGTTTACGCAAAAATGGGTATCGTTGGCGCGGACACATAAATTTATTGGTAAATTTTGAAGTGTCTTGATTGGTTTCAAACAGAACTTTATAAAACTTGTCATAATTTCTCCCCGGTCGGTGTTTATATTTTTGAGGTTTCAACAACTCTAAGTTTAAATAAGTCAGACTCAAATAATGAAGAAAATATTTTTTAACGCCGCTATTGTTCTCTGCTTTTTGATTTTCGCAGCGGCAAATTTTGGTCAAGATTCAAAATCGCCGCTCAACCAACCCACGCCGAATCCGGTTTTTGGGAAAATTATAAATTATGCCAAACCGTCGGCGCAGTCTGCCGATTTTAAATCCAAAATAAATACGGCGATAAAGTGCAGGTCATCACCGTCACGGATGAAACCGAGGAAAGAAAAAGATTATTTTTACAGCCATCACAAAATTGTGGTGGCTTTTATTTTTGTGCATTGTGGGAATTTCAGAATCGAAAGTGCTAAAATAAATTTCACCGAAATCTGATTCCGACAACCGAAAATTCTATTCGGCTAAACACTGATTTATAAGGAGCAAAAAACTATGGACGCAGCGAAAAAATCATACGACATACCGAAATTCAAAGAACAATACGAAAATTTCATCGGCGGCGAATGGGTCGCGCCCGTTGGCGGCGAGTATTTTGAAAACACTTCGCCGGTTGACGGCAAACCATTTACAAAAGTGGCGCGTTCGACCGCTGAAGACATCGAACTCGCGCTCGACGCGGCGCACAAAGCCGCGCCCGAATGGAACAATTCTTCGGCAACGACCAGAAGCAATCTTTTGTGGAAAATCGCCGACAAAATCGAAGAGAATTTGGAAACTCTCGCCCGCGCCGAAACTTGGGATAACGGCAAGCCGATTCGTGAAACAATGGCGGCAGATTTACCGCTCGCGGTTGACCATTTTAGATATTTCGCGGGCGTGATTCGCGCCGAGGAAGGCGGCGCAACCGAATTAGACGCAAATACGCTTTCAATCAATATCAAAGAACCGCTCGGTGTCGTCGCGCAGATTATTCCCTGGAATTTTCCGCTATTGATGGCGACTTGGAAAATCGCGCCCGCGCTCGCCGCCGGAAACTGCACGATTGTCAAACCTGCCGAACAAACTCCGGCTTCGATTATGGTTTTGATGGAACTGATTCAGGACATTTTGCCGCCGGGCGTTTTGAACATTGTCAACGGTTTCGGGACAGAAGCCGGAAAACCATTGGCAACTTCAGAAAGAATTGCGAAAGTCGCGTTCACGGGCGAAACGACAACCGGGCGGCTTATTATGCAGTATGCATCGCAAAATTTGATTCCCGTCACGCTCGAACTCGGCGGCAAATCGCCGAACATTTTCTTTGAAAGCGTGATGGACGCGGACGACGAATTTTTCGACAAATGTCTGGAAGGCGCGGCGATGTTCGCGCTCAATCAAGGCGAAGTCTGCACTTGCCCGTCGAGAATTTTGGTGCAGGAATCTATCGCCGATAAATTTATCGAGCGCATTGTCGAACGCACGAAAAATATCAAAATGGGACATCCGCTCGACCCGGAAACCATGATCGGCGCGCAGGCGAGCGGCGACCAATACGAAAAGATTTTAAATTACATCCAAATCGGTAAAGACGAAGGCGCGGAAGTTCTCTGCGGCGGCTTGGCGCACAAAAATCACGAAGGCATCGAAAAGGGTTTCTACATCGAACCGACTTTGATTAAAGGTCACAACAAAATGCGCGTTTTTCAGGAAGAAATCTTCGGTCCCGTCGCGTCGGTGACGACTTTCAAAAACGAAGCCGAAGCAATCGCCATCGCCAACGACACTCTTTACGGCTTGGGCGCGGGTGTCTGGACTAGGGACGCGCATCAGCTTTACCAAGTTCCGCGAGCCATCAAAGCCGGTCGCGTCTGGGTCAACTGCTATCACAATTATCCGGCGCATGCCCCGTTCGGCGGCTACAAAAAATCGGGCTTCGGGCGCGAAAACCATAAAATGATGCTCGACCATTACCGCAACAACAAAAATATGCTCATCTCTTACGACAAGAAAGCGATGGGATTTTTCTAGGAAACGATTAACCGCAGATGAACGCGAAATTTTTATTTAATCAGTGTTCATCTGCGGTTAATCGTTTATTGAATTATTATTGCTTACAAGCGTTAGTTACAATTACTTCACCAATTGATCCTTTTTGAGCTATTATTGCTGACATTTTCCCGAAATCAACATCATTCCCTGAACCGTCTTCCCAAAACACTTGTTCTTGAAAGATTTGATATTGTTTCGTATCACATTTTATACCGAATAATTGATGAACATATAAAAGAGATTTTTTAGGAAGCGCAGCTATTTGCGATGGAGTTGCGTTGCGCGTTCTTTCACTTAAATAGTTTTGTGGATTTTTGGGAACAATATTTATTGCTACATTTACGAAAACGCCTTTTCTGACAAAGATGCTGGAATCAATGAAATACAGAGACATTTTTTCACCTTCGCCAGAATATCCAATGTATTTCCAATTTTTAGCTTCATATTTCTTTATAGCGTCAAGTTTCCAGTTAAAAGAGGTAAGACCGTTAGGCGTATCAACTGTAATTGACCTTATTGCATTTTCACATAACTCATTCCATTTTTTAGATTGAGTTGTTAGAGCTACAAAATTAAAACCTAATATGACCTGTTTTTCAGCAATAAAAATTCCTACCATTTCGCCTGTAAAACTTACATTATTGCTGACAAAATTATAGTCAACTTTTATTGCAGGTCTTCCATTGTATGCTGCATATTTCTTTGATAGGACAACAACATTTAGCTTTTTATCAAAACCCGAAACTAGTTCTTGAGCCGCGTTTTCTTGAACCCAATTTTCTTGAAATAATTCAACAACTTCTTGTGTCGTTGATTTAGGAAATGGTTTAATCCCTGTCAAACTGAAAAGACCACAACCAGTTTGCGGGCAAGTGTATGTAATTAAATACCCAGTCTCTTTGTTGACTTCATTATCAATTTCAGACGATGGCGGCAGAAATGAAAAATTATATTCAGAATTAACATAACGCTTGGATTGCCCCAAAGCTACAAAGGCAAATATAACAATGAAAAGCAATGAGATTATTATTTTCATAGAAATCGTCTGTTAAAAAAGCTGGATTTGAAAAATTAAAAAAGAAAACCCGCCAATTTGAGCATACCTTTGGCAGAGGCTTGGCAGGTATTGTTGATTGTCAGATTACATTCCTGAGTTCGTCATTGTCAAATTTTAACTGTTATTTTGCTATAATTTTAGTAATAATGAAAAACATTCCAAGAGTAAAAGTAACCGACGAAGCGAAAAAAGTTATCAATGAACTTCGCGCCAAACACGGCGCGTTGATGTTTCATCAATCGGGCGGTTGTTGCGATGGTTCTTCGCCGATGTGTTACGCGGACGGTGATTTTCTCGTCGGGTCGGCGGATGTTTGGCTTGGGGAGATTGACGGCTGCGATTTTTATATGGGACGCGACCAGTTTGAATTTTGGAAACACACCGAATTGACGATTGACGTGACGGCGGGGCGCGGCGCGTCGTTTTCGCTTGAAATCCCGATGGGCGTTCGCTTCGTCACAAAATCGAGAGTTTTTTCATTGAAAGAATCCGAAAATTTAATCGAAACGCGGCGCGGTGATATTATTTAAAAGCAGAAATCCGCGCGTCAGCAAGGGTGCGAAACTTTTTCAAACTATGA
This sequence comes from Pyrinomonadaceae bacterium, assembly GCA_050996405.1. Taxonomy (GTDB): domain Bacteria; phylum Acidobacteriota; class Blastocatellia; order Pyrinomonadales; family Pyrinomonadaceae; genus JBPCRW01. The sequence continues at coordinate 15,109 of JBPCRW010000164.1, forward strand.
CAGAAAAAATTACAATCTACGAAAAACCGACTTGAACGACGTGCCGCGATTTGGCGCAGTTGTTTCGTGAAAACAACATCGATTTTGAAAAAGTAAATTATTTTATTGACGAATTGACGGAAGAAAAACTCCGCGATTTGTTGAAAAAAGCGAATCTCGCGCCGTTTGAAGTTTTGCGAAAAAACGAATCCGTTTTTAAGGAATTAAATATCACGAAAGAAACTTCGCCCGACGAAATTATAAGATTGATAATCGAAAATCCGAGTCTTTTGCAACGCCCGATTGTCGAGGTCGGCGAAAAGGCGGTTTTAGCAAGACCGATTGAAAAAGCCTTGGGGTTAATCAGATGAATACCATCGAACATCTCCGGCATCTTTTCATTTACAACGACTGGGCAAATCGTCGAATCATCGTCGCGCTCAAGGAACACGAAAGCGAAAAATCGCTGAAAATTCTGGCGCATTTGCTCGTTACCGAAGCCGAATATTTTGAAAGGCTCTACGGAAAAGATTCGACCGGATTCGATTTCTGGCAAAATCTAACATTGAAAGAATGCGGAAATCTGGCGCGTGAAACGAGTGAAAGATATGAAAAACTTTTGCGGAAATTCGACGAAGAAGGTTTGGATTTGGAAGCGCGTTACAAAACCAGCGAAGGCGTTTCGCACGAAAATACTTACCGCGAAATACTGACGCACGTCCTTTTTCATTCTTCGATTCATCGCGGAAATATCATTCTGAAACTCCGCGAAGAAGGTTTTACACCGCCGAAAATCGATTACATAATCTACTTGCGGGGAACTTAGTTAACGGTAAATGGTAAATTGTTTTTGTCGATTTAATTAACCATTTACCATTTACCATTACAATGAGATGGAACAACAGCAAACCGAACAATTAACTTTTGATTTCGATAAGGTTCAACCGCGAATCGTCGCCGACTCAAGCGACGAAATGAATTTGAAACTCGGCGAATTTGCCGGACCTCTGGACTTGCTTCTTTTTCTCATCAAGCAGGAACAGGCGAATATCTTCGACATTCCGATTGCGCGCATCACGGACGAATATCTGAAACATATTCGCCTTTTGAAGCAATACGATATTGCGGTCGCGGCGGATTTTCTGGTGATGGCGGCGACTTTGATTGAAATAAAATCGAAGATGCTGCTGCCGCGTGACATTTCGGAAGCGGCGGAAGAAGAAATGGAAGACCCGCGCCAGCAATTGGTTGACCGTCTGCTCGAACATCAGAAATTTAAAAACGCGGCGGAAATGCTCTGGACAAAAGCAACGGTTGAACAATCGGTTTTCCCGCGCGGAAAAATCGAGACGAACGAAAATAATCAGGAAATAAACGTCGGCGTGTTTGATTTACTGGGCGTTTTTCAAAAAATTCTGGCGCGTCATAAAGAGGAAATTCGATACGAAATCGAACGCGAAGAAATTTCTCTGGCGGAGATGCTCGACCGGATGAAAAAACGTCTGGCGCAATTTAAGAAAATAAACTTGCGCGAGTTTTTCGAGCAGCTTCATTCAAAACGCGAACTTGTGACGGCGTTTATCGCCGTTCTGGAAATCGTCCGCACGGCTTCTGTGAAACTAACGCAAGCGGAAGTTTTCGGCGACATCTGGCTCAAAGCCGCATAAGAAAATTTCAACGCAAAGGCGCAAAGCCGCAAAGCCGCAAAGGAAGAAAAGGCAAAAATAAAATTAAGTTTATTTGACTTAAAATCTTTGCCTCTTTGCTTCCTTGCGTCTTTGCGTTAAATTTATCTTCGATGGAAACAGCATCTGCAACCGAACAGGAAAAACCCGCGCGAAGCATCGCCGAATTGGTATCAATCTGCGAAACTCTGATTTTCGTTTCGGACGAACCCGTGACGACGAAAATTATCGCGGAAATTCTCGCAGAAGATAAGGAAACAATTCGGGCGGCAATCGAAGAACTGGCGAAAGAATACGAGCAGCGTGAAGGCGGTTTGCAAATCCGCGAAATCGGCGGCGGCTGGCAAATCTCGACGCGCGCCGAGCATCACGAATACGTTCGCGCCTTTTTGAAAACGCGCCCGTCGGCAAAACTTTCGCTTGCCGCGCTGGAGACGCTCGCCGTCATCGCCTATAAACAACCCGCCACCGTTCCCGAAATTTTAGAAATTCGCGGCGTGCAGTCGGCTTCGGCAATCAAAACTTTATTGGACAAAAAGTTAATCATCGCCAAAGGCAGAAAGGAAACCGTCGGGCGACCAATGCAATACGGCACGTCAAAAGATTTTCTGATTCAATTCGGCTTAAAGGATTTGACGGAATTGCCTTCGATTGAAGATTTCGAGGATTTAACAAGCGGAACGTGAAACATTCTTAATGCAAAGACGCAAGAAAGCAAAGATGCAAAGTTACACCTAATATAAATTCAATTTTAGTTTGATTTTTGCCGAAGAAGACCAATCCCGTTGGGATTCATTTTCCGCTAAAGCTTTGCGACCTTGCGCCTTTGCGTTAAAATAAATTGCAATGCAGGAAAGACTAAACAAACTTCTCGCGCAAGCCGGAATCGCTTCGCGCCGTCAGGCTGAAGAATTGATTCAATCCGGTCTGGTTTCCGTCAACGGCGAAATCGTTAAAACGCTCGGCACGAAAGCAGACCCCGAAATTGACCATATCAAAGTTAATGGAAAGCTGATAAATAAAAAACTCGAAAAGCGCGAGAACGCTTATATTTTGCTGAACAAACCGAAAGGCTATCTATCGAGCGTCGCCGACCCGGAAGGCAGAAAACTCGTTATCGATTTAGTTAAAGGCTACGGCAAACTGCATCCCGTCGGGCGGCTCGATTATCACACCGAAGGTTTAATAATTCTGACTAATGACGGCGAATTTACCAACGTCGTCGCGTCGTCGAAAACCGTTCCGAAAGTTTATGAAGTGAAAGTTAAAGGCTTGCCGAACCAGAACGCGATTAACAAACTGCGTCGCGGAATCACGCTCGAAGACGGATTCAAAACCACGCCCGCCGACATCAAAGAATTAAAACCGACGGAAAATAACGGCTGGTTTGAAGTCACGCTTTTTGAGGGACACAACCAGCAAATCCGCAAAATGTTTGACGCAATCGGTCATTCGGTCGTCAAACTCCGCCGCCTCGCCATCGGTCATATCAAAGATGACCGAATCCCCGTCGGCGCGTATCGTGAACTCGACGCGCGAGAAATTAAACAATTTCTCAATCCGGCTCTAAAGCCTTTGAAAACAACCGAATCGAAAAAGGCGGATGAGAAACCGAAACTGCGCCCCAATTCCCGATACGTCGCGCCGAAAAAACTAAAGCGCGCAAAATCGGCGCAAAGCGGAAATAATCCGAAACAAAAGAAAAGTTTGAAGGACGCACTTCGGAAAAAATTATCCGAACCAACCGACAAACCGGACACGACTCTGACACGCGCCGAAACGACGCAGACAAGGTTCAAACGCCCGTCGGCAATCTCCGAAACAGGATTGTCGAAATTCAAAAAAGCCTCGACGCGCAAGCCGAAGCGTTAATAAATTTGCCGGTTCAAAATTCGGGCGGCGGGATTGGATAATCGGCTTTTCATTCACAATTTATCAGCTATCGCTCATCGTTATTTTTGGTGAACCAATACGCCAGAGCAATTAACAAAAATTGTATCGGCAGGCGAATATACTGCGCCGCCGGACTGAATTCGGGAAATAATCGCGTGTTCATCGCCATATAAATATTCGCCGGATAGACGGCAATCAAAAGCGCAATCAAGCCCCACGCCGCGAGCCTTGAAAATTTCGGTATCAAAAGCAAAATTCCCAAAGCGATTTCAAAAACTCCGCTCAGATAAATCAGAAAAAGCGGCAGCGGCAAAACCGGCAGCATCATTCTCAAATAGAAATTCGGGCTGATAAAATGATTGATTCCCGCCAAAACAAATGCGATGCCGAACAGCCATTTCAAAATCTTTTTCAGGGTGTTCATTGGCAATATGATACGTCATTTTCGCCCCGCGCGTTAGATTTTTGAAAACCTTTTGCTTTCCGTCGGCGTATATGAAAATCTAAATTTTTGTTATACTTTAATAAACTTTTAATATACAAATATGAATTTTGAATTAACCGAAGAACAGCAGCAGATAAAACAAAGCGTCCGCGAATTTGCCGAAAGTGAAATTCGCCCGCACGTGATGGAGTGGGATGAAACGCAGCATTTTCCGATTGAACTACGTCCAAAACTTGCCGAACTCGGACTGCTCGGCGTAATTTTTCCCGAACAATACGGCGGCGCGGGATTCGGTTATGTCGAATATGCGGGCGTTATCGAAGAAATCGCGCGTGTTGACGGCTCGGTTGGATTATCGGTCGCGGCGCATAATTCGCTCTGCTCGAATCATATTTATATGTTCGGCTCGGAAGAACAAAAACAGAAATATCTCGTGCCGCTCGCGCAAGGGATGAGTTTCGGCGCGTGGGGTTTGACCGAATCGCAAGCCGGTTCGGACGCTTCGGGAACGCGCACGACGGCGGTTAAATCGAACGGCGGCTGGCTCGTGAACGGCTCAAAAAATTTCATCACGCACGCCATTTCGTGCGAGACGCTCGTCGCCGTCGCCGTCACCGATAAATCAAAAGGCAGCAAAGGAATTTCAGCGTTTATTTTCGACAAATCAATGGAAGGCTTTCGCTCGGATAAAAAAGAAAACAAGCTCGGAATGCGGGCTTCGGAAACGGCTTCGGTTGTCTTTGAAGATTGCTATGTGCCGGACGAAAATCGTCTGGGAAATTTGGGCGAAGGTTTCTTGCAAGCAATGAAAATTTTAGACGGCGGCAGAATTTCGATTGCCGCATTGAGTGTCGGAATCGCGCAGGGCGCGTATGAAGCGGCTGTGAAATACGCAAAGGAGCGCGTTCAATTCGGCAAACCGATTGCCGATTTTGAAGCGATTCAATTCAAGCTCGCGGATATGGCAACGCAGATTGAAGCCGCGCGGCTTTTAACTTTGCAAGCTGCCGCAATGAAAGATGCCGGTAAAAAGGTCACAAAACAATCAGCAATGGCAAAACTTTTCGCTTCCGAAGTAGCGGTCAAAGTCGCGGAAGAATCAATCCAGATTCACGGCGGCTACGGCTACATAAAAGATTATCCGGCGGAAAAATACTGGCGCGATTCCAAACTCTGCACCATCGGCGAAGGCACTTCGGAAATTCAAAGAATCGTGATTGCCAAGCAATTACTCAAAGCCTAACACTTTTTTTAACTAATTCGTCGAAGCAAAAATTGGCAGCGATTAAAAAATTGTCGTCAAAAAACTTTTCGTTTTCCGGCGTAAAATTAAATTCCGGCTGGTAAGAAATCTTGTGAAAACAAATTTCTGCTTCTTTTCACGCGCTCTTCTATGACGCGGCAATATTCTTCATTTATTTCGCTTCCAATCCAATTTCTGTTGAATAAAGAACTGACATACGCCGTCGTTCCCGTTCCCATAAACGGGTCGTAAATTAAATCTTTTTCATTGCTGAAATTGGTTAAAATCGTTTCCACGAGTTTTTCGGGAAAAACGGCACTGTGATTTTTGTCAACCTGTTTTGACCTTTTTATTTGCCAAATATCGCCGAGCGTTCCGCGCTCGAAATTGCATTTACCGAATTGCCGACTGATAGCGTTTTCCTTTTCAAAAATTAAAATGAATTCGCTTTGCCGATTAAGCACGCTGCTCGCCATCGCAGGCTGGGCGTAACCTTTGTCCCAAACGATAATATCTTTCAGACAGTCGGAAAATTCGCCGATTATTTTGAAGAAAGCTCTTTTACTACCCGTTACGATTTGAATATTGTAGAAAATTATCTTGCTCACTCGCAGCAGTTCGCGCATAACGGAACTGTGCAATTCGTAAAATTCGTCAATCGGCAAATTGTCTGAAAAGTGCGCGTATTTTGTGCTGAATTCTTTAACGACTTGTCTCGAACAATACTTCCCGTTTCTGATTCTCAAATTCATATTATAAGGCGGCGAGGTAATGACCAAATCAACAAAATCACCCGGCATTTTCTTCATTGTTTCCAAACAAGGCTCGTTATAAACCCTGTTTATTTCAAAAGGTTCTTCGCTCATTTTTTGAGAAATCATCATAACGGAATACGCGCAGACACTTACCTATTGGTAGGTGTAAAATTACACGATTTTCTATAAATTGGCAAGTATGAAAACAAATATCAATAACAAAACTAGTATTGAACAATTTGTTATTGAAAAAGTAAAGCAGTTCAGAATCGAGTCAAATGTTTCACAAGCAGATTTAGCGTATAAGCTAGGAGTTTCCGCCGGTTTTATAGGCAAAGTCGAAAGCCGCAAATTTTCTTCAAAATACAATCTCAATCATTTAAATAAACTGGCGGAGATTTTTAATCGCAGTCCGAAGGACTTTTTGCCCGACAACAAACTTTAATTATGTCCGCGAATTTAGAGAAGATTAGAAACGAATTTTTGAGAATCAAATCTCTGGGTTTCATAAAAAGCAATCGAACAGCCAAAAATGACGGAGCAATCGGAAATACGTTTGAAGACTATTTAGGCGTTCGTGAAAATAATCTAAAAGACCCCGATTTTGAAGGTTTTGAAGTAAAGAGCAAAAAAGAATTAACAACTTCGTATTTAAGTCTTTTTACCAAAAGCCCTTCACATCCAAAAGCGGCGAACGCTTTCTTAAAAAACAAATTCGGACAGAGCGACGGAGATTTTCCCGCGTTGAAAAAACTTAACAGTTCAATTTTCGGACATAGGTGGAATTCTCTTTACGGCAGCTATAAAATGAAACTTGAGGTTGACAAACGCGAGAAGAAATTGATTTTGCTTGTTAATGATTACAACGATAATTTAATTTCAAACGCCGTATATTGGAGTTTTGAGGAGTTAGAAAAAGCCGCAAGCAAAATATCTTCCTTGTTTTTCGTTTCAGCTTCTACAAATATCATTGAAGATGTCAGATATTTTCACTACAACTCGGCAAAAGTATTTTTGAACTTTGATTTTGATAAATTCCTAACGGCAATAAAAAACGGAAAAATTATGTTTGACATTAGAATCGGTTCATACAAATCAGGAAAAAATCTCGGCAAACCTCACGACCACGGCAGCAGTTTCAGAGTTAAAAGAGAAAATATCGGTCAACTTTACGAAAGGGAACTTGAAATAGAAGAACCTCATCTCAAAATCCGTTGAAGTTAATCTACGGATTTCTAAAATACTCTGCACCATCGGCGAAGGCACTTCGGAAATTCAACGAATCGTGATTGCAAAGCAATTGCTGAAATAGTAAAACTGTAAATATGACGGAATTGAAATTTACGGCAATCTATGAAAAAGCGGAAGAAGGCGGCTATATCGGCTATGTTGCAGAAATTCCGGGTGCGAACACACAGGGCGAAACGATTGAAGAAGTGCGCGAAAATTTGAAGGAAGCCGTATCGCTTTTGCTTGAATGTTACCGCGAAGAAGCCGAAAAAAATTTAACTGATTCATCAACAAAAGAAGATTTAATCTTGTTAGCAGCTTAAAATGAAACTTGCGGATTTGCTGCGCCATCTGAAAAAACAGGGGTGTGTATTTGTCAGAGAAGGCGGAAATCACACAATTTACAAAAATCCTTCCAACGGTAAAATGACATCAATTCCCCGCCATAAAGAAGTTAAAGGATTTTTAGCACGGAAGATTTGTGATGACCTGGGTATTTCGCACCGTTAATTTCAGAAACGAAAAAGGCAACTCGAAAGGTCGCCTTTTTTTTATCTCCCCGAATATAAAAATCCTATTTTTGCACTTTGTATTTAACTGTTGTCGCGGCATTGGTTTTAGCGTCCAGCGTGACATCAAAGGAAATTCTGCTCCAATCGAAACCGACACAAACGTCGCCCGTTCCCTTAAAATTTTTTCTGCCGTTTGCCTGCGTCGTATCAAAACCGTCAATTGAGACAACGAGGTTTTCGGTTTTGTAATCTTTGTTCAGTTGATTCAGCAAATCTCGCGTCAGCAAATCTTCCGTGTCGGCGGCAGTCGGATTGGCACTTTCGACAAAAACATACGCGACATCAATCGGCATCTGTTTATTAACATTAACTTTCACGTCGAAATTTATAACTTTCACGTCGAAATTTATCGGCAAATTATTCGCCGCGTCGTCGCCTTTAATGCGAACTTCCGATTTTGAAACGGCTTGCCGCTCGACTTTATTAAGTTTTAAATTAACACTTGCGACCGACAAATCGTTTTTCAGTTTTTGCGACAACTCTTTAAACGCGATATTAAACGGCGCGTCCGCCAGCGCGATTGAAACCGCCAAAAGAGAAATGATAATAGCCGCTAAAATTTGTGTTTTGTTCTGAACATATCGTCCGACTCCTTTTCCTATCGCGGCTTATAGCAAAGCGCGTACCGGAAGTTTTCCACTACATAAACTAACTTTTTTCGTCATTCTGACCGATTGTGTATTGAACAAAAACGGCGGAAATGTATGTTTATCAAACGAGAAACGGCTTTATGCTTTGGAAATTGCCCGAAAAAATGAGATTATTACGGCTTGTGAAAAAAATGTCTCCGGTAATGTTTTTCAACCGTTCGACGACGGCTTTCACAAACTTTTAGAACGTCGGATTCGCGCCGGAGAAATTTTCATCTCAACAAAATTTCAGTCATGATTGAAGCGGAATTTTTAGACAAACTTTTTGCGGGCGACGCGCGAAGCGTGGCGCGGGCGATTACGAAAGTTGAAAATGCGACAGACGATTCAGCCGCGTTGATGAAAGCCGTTTTTCCGCGAACGGGAAACGCTTTGATAATCGGCATTACGGGTTCACCCGGCGCGGGAAAATCTTCGCTCGTCGATAAACTCGCGCTTTTTTACAAAGAAAAAGGCGAGCGCGTCGGAATCGTCTGCGTTGACCCGTCAAGCCCTTTTTCGGGCGGCGCGATTTTAGGCGACAGAATCCGAATGTCTGCTCTAGGTTTGGATAAAAACGTTTTCATTCGCTCGATGGCGACACGCGGAAATTTGGGCGGATTGTCACGCGCGACGGTTGACGCGGCGGCGATTTTGGACGCGGCGGGTTTTGATAAAGTCATTGTCGAAACCGTCGGAGTCGGTCAGGACGAAGTTGAAATTGTCAAAACGGCGGATGTTTCGGTCGTCGTTTTAGTTCCCGGAATGGGCGACGATATTCAAGCGATAAAAGCCGGAATTATGGAAATCGGCGACGTTTTCGTTATCAACAAAGCCGACCGCGAAGGCGTTTTGCGAACGCAGAAAGAACTCGAATCGCTTTTAAGTTTGGCGCATCGCCCCGATTTCTGGAATCCGCCGATTATTAAAACAATCGCCACCGAATCAAAAGGCATCGAAGATTTATCAAAAGCCATCGAAAGCTATTACGATTTTCAGCGCAAAGGCGAAGCAAGTTTAGTTAGAAAACAGGCAATTGCCAAATGGCGGCTTTTGGAATTGCTGCAGGAAAGACTTTTAGCCGAAGTTTTAAGCCGCAACGGGACAAATGAAAAGCTGGAAAAGTTAGCGCAGGAAATCGCGGAGAAGAAAACCAATCCATACTCGGCGGTTGAGGAAATTTTAAGATAATGGAAATTAATCATTTCCGCGTTGCAACCAAAGGAAACACAAAAATATGAGCAATTATCGCTTTTCGGTTATTGTAGAAAAAGACGAAGACGGTTATTTCGCGTTGTGCAACGAACTGCAAGGCTGTTACACGCAAGGCGAAACTTATGAAGAAGTAATCGAAAATATCAAAGACGCGATTTCGCTTCATGTCGAAGACAGAATCGAATCGGGCGAAGAAATTCCGCAGCCGCAAGCCGTGAGTCTAACTTTGCTGGATTTAGCCGTATGAGCGAAAAGCTGCCCAGACTGACGGCATCGGAAATCATCAAAATTTTAGAAAAATCCGGTTTCGTCTTAGCGCGCCAAAGCGGAAGCCATAAAATTTACAAAGATAAGAATGGCAAGCGGGCGACCGTTCCGTTTCATTCAAGCAAAATTCTTCATCCGAAAGTCTTAAAAAGCATTCTGAACGAAGCGGATTTAAGCGTTGAAGACTTGAAAAAACTTTTATGAAAATCAACCATCTCGGCATTGCGACGAACAAAATTGACGAGGCTTTGAAATTTTGGGAAGATGCGCTCGGACTCGAAAATGTTCACACGGAAACAGTCGAAGACCAAAAAGTTCGCGTGGCAATGCTGCCGATTGGCGAAACAAATATTGAGCTTTTAGAGCCGACTTCCGAAGATTCGCCGATTCAGAAATTTTTGGAAAAACGCGGCGGCGGCATTCATCATATTGCCGTCGAAGTTGAAGACATCGAAGCGTCTTTAGCGAAACTAAAATCGCAAGGCGCGCGTTTAATTGATGAAGCCCCTAGAATTGGCGCGGAAAATTGTCTGGTCGCCTTTGTTCATCCGGCATCGTCGGGCGGAGTTTTACTGGAATTAACACAAAAAATTAAAGAATAGCCATTTTAAAAAGAGAGGATTAAAAATTGAGCAGTTTAGGAAAAACATTAACGGTTTTAGTAATTATGCTGGCGGTCGGCGCGGGTTTGGTTTTCTGGAAATCTAAGCACCCGGACGCTGCCAGCGGCAGCAGTGAAGCATTAACCAAAGTTACAAAAGCAGATATGCAGTTTCTTCTGGCAGATGCCAACCCGATGGTTTTGAAACGACTTTCGGAAGACCCTGACGCGAAGAAGAAATACGTTGACGGCTTGCAGCAATTTCTGGCGATTGCCGAAGAAGCGCGCAAGGAAGGTTTGGCGGACGACCCGAAATATAAGCCTTTTCTCGATTTCATCCGCTCGCAGGTTATCGCCTTAAGTTATGACAAAGAGAAAAATAAAGACAAAGGGCAGCTTCCGCCTTTTTCGTTTATAAAAAAAGAGGAAGTCGATAATTTCTACCAGCAGCCGGGCAACGAAGAAACTTTTAATAAATTCGTCAAAGTATTAATTGACCAGAGCAAGGA